>NZ_JAAKZY010000264.1 GCF_011045015.1 Streptomyces scabichelini
CCCGTACGCCCCGCCCGCGCACCGCCGCAACAGCTGGAAGTACGGCTTCATCGCCTCCCGTTGCGAGAAGTGCGGCACACGGCATCTGCCGCCGGACCGGGTGTGCACCTCGTGCCGCAGCGTCGACGCCATGACCGACGAGCCGATGGAACACGTACAGGGCACGGTGGCCACCTTCACCGTGGACCGGCTCGCGCACACGCCGAGCCCGCCGATGCTCGTCGTGGTCGTCGACTACGACGGCGGCGGCAGGTTCCGCTGCCAGCTCACCGACGCCACCGAGGCCGACACCGTCATCGGGGCCCGCGTCGAGATGACCTTCCGGCGCACCGTCACCGCCGCCGGTGTCCACAACTACTTCTGGAAGGCCCGTCCCGTGCGGTTCGGCGCCGGTACAGCTGCCACAGAGGAAGACTGAGGAGGTACGCAGATGGGCTCGAACGGAATCCGTGACCGTGTCGCGATCGTCGGCATGGGCTGCACGACCTTCGGCGAACACTGGACCCGCTCGGCGGACGACCTGCTGGTCGACGCCGTGGGCGAGGCGGTGACCTCGGCCGGCATCACGCTCGACGACATCGACGCGTTCTGGCTCGGCACCCAGGCCTCCGGCGTCTCCGGACTGACCCTCAGCCGGCCGCTGCACCTGCCGTACAAGCCGGTCACCCGCCTGGAGAACATGTGCGCGACCGGCTCCGAGGCGCTGCGCAACGCCTGTTACGCCGTGGCCTCGGGCGCGTACGACGTCGCGATGGCGGTCGGTGTCGAGAAGCTCAAGGACTCCGGCATGTCGGGGCTGTCGGGCACCACCATGCCCGGGGCCGGTGACGACAGCCGGGGCGAGATCACCGCCCCAGCCAACTTCTCCCTCCTGGCCCCCGCCTACGCGGCCAAGTACGGGCTGCCCGAGGACGAGATGAAGGACGTCATCACCCGTATCGCCTGGAAGAACCACGTCAACGGCGCCCGCAACCCTCGCGCCCAGTTCCGCAAGGAGGTCCCGCTGGAGCGCATCCGGTCGGCCCCCATCGTCGCGGGCATGCTCGGCGTCTTCGACTGCTCGGGGGTCTCCGACGGATCGGCCGCCGCGATCGTCGTACGCGCCGAGGACGCCTACCGGTACACGGACAAGCCCATCTTCGTGAAGGCACTGTCCTTCGTCGCCGGTCCCGCCGACGGCCTGCTCGACCCGGAGTACGACTTCACCACCTTCCCCGAGGTCGTCGCGTCCGCGAAGGAGGCCTACCGGCAGGCGGGCATCACCGATCCGCGCACGGAGCTCGGCCTCGCCGAGGTCCACGACTGCTTCACGCCCACCGAACTGGTCCTCATGGAGGACCTGGGCTTCTCCGACCGCGGCCAGGCGTGGAAGGACGTCACCAGTGGACAGTTCGACCTGGACGGCGGACTCCCGGTGAATCCCGACGGCGGACTCAAGGCCTTCGGCCACCCCATCGGCGCCTCGGGCCTGCGGATGATGTTCGAGGCCTGGCTCCAGCTGCGCGGCGAGGCACCGCCGGAACGCACGGTCCGGACTCTGGCAGAGGGGCGCTCGCTCGCCCTCACCCACAACCTGGGCGGCGGACCGGGCGAATGCGTCTCCTTCGTGTCGGTCGTGGGCAGCCAACTCACCGACTGAGAACTCACCGACTGAACAAGGGAGTTCGGGTATGGGATCGGGTATGGGACGACTCGACGACAAGATCGCCGTGGTGACCGGAGCCGCCTCCGGCATCGGCGCGGCCACCGCGCGCCGCGTGGCGGCCGAGGGCGCGCACACCGTGGTCGCCGATCTGAACCTCGACGGCGCGAAGGCGGTGGTGGAGGAGATCTCCGCCGCCGGTGGATCCGCGACGGCCGTCCTCGTGGACCTCGGTGACGTCGAGAGCGTACGGGCCATGGTCGAGACCGCGGCAGGGACGTACGGCGGTCTCGACATCCTGCACAACAACGCGGCGGCCACCCACCTGGCCGCCCGTCAGGACCTCGCGGTCGCGGAGGCCGATCCGGCCGTCTGGGACGACACCATGCGCATCAATCTGCGCGGCACGATGGTCGCTATCCAGGCCGCGGTGCCGCACATGGTCGCGCGTGGTGGCGGCTGCGTCATCAACACCACGTCCGGGTCCGGGCTTTCGGGCGACCTGCGCAATCCCGCGTACGGCGCCTCCAAGGCCGCGCTGATCAACCTGACCCAGTACGTGGCCACCCAGTACGGCAAGCAGGGTGTGCGCTGCAACGCCGTCGCACCGGGGTTCATCGTCACCGAGGCGAAGACCGGGGCGGCGTACGAGCCGATCAGGCAGACCATGCTGCGCCATCACCTCACGCCGCGCCTCGGCCTGCCGGAGGACATCGCCGCCGCGGTGGTGTTCCTCGCCTCCGACGAGGCGGCGTTCATCACCGGACAGACGCTGTGCGTGGACGGCGGGCTGCTGGCCCACCAGCCGTACGTGGCGGACCTGCGCGACGGGTGACCGGGATCCGGGCCCTCGCACCGCGTCAGCCGGCCCCGGTCGGGCCTCCGGGGGAGATCAGTCCGGTCTCATAGGCCAGTACGACGGCTTGGACGCGGTCGCGGAGGTCCAGCTTCGACAGGATGCGGCCGATGTGCGTCTTGACCGTGGTCGGGCTGAGGCACAGCCGGTCCGCGAGCTCGGCGTTGCTGAGGCCCGTCGCGAGCAGGCGGAGCACCTCGAGCTCGCGCGGGGTCAGCCCGGACAGGTCGCGGTGGAGGGTGGCAGAGCCGGGCTCTTCGCGGGGCGCGAAGCGCTCGATCAGCCGACGGGTGATGGTGGGCGCGAGCAGGGCGTCGCCGGACTGCACAAGACGTACGGCGGCCACCAGGTGCTCCGGGGTGACGTCCTTGAGCAGGAAGCCGCTGGCCCCGGCGGCGAGCGCGGCGTAGACGTAGTGGTCGAGGTCGTACGTGGTGAGGATGATGACCCGCGTCTCCTGCGGCCCTTCGCCGCCGAAGATCCGCCGGGTGGCCTCGATGCCGTCCATCCCGGGCATCCGGATGTCCATGAGGACGACGTCGGGCCGGGTGCGCCGTACGGCGGCGACCGCCTCGGCCCCGTCGGCCGCCTCGGCCGTCACCTCGATGCCGTCGGCGGCGAGGATCATCCCGAAGCCCGTACGCACCAGAGCCTGGTCGTCGGCGATGACCGCGCGCAGCGGCGGCCGGTTCACGCGATCCGCCACGGGACCCGGGCCTTGATCCGGTATCCGCCGGCGAGGGTCGGCCCGGCGGTGAGTTCGCCGCCGTAGACCGCCAGCCGCTCGCGCAGCCCGATCAGCCCACGGCCGTTGCCGTCCACCGGCGGCGAGTCGTGGGCGCCGCCGGTGTCGGTGACCTCTATCTCCAGACAGTCGCCGGTGTAACCGATCACGACGGACGCCTCGGCGCCGGCCGCGTGCTTGATCGTGTTGGTCAGCGCCTCCTGCACCACGCGGTACGCCGTCAGCTCCACTCCGGGCGGCAGCGGGTCCGGCGGCAGGGACACCGCGACGCCGACCGGGGTCCCGGCGGCGCGTACCCGTTCGATCAGCGCGTCGAGCTGTCCGAGGCCGGGCTGGGGTTCCAGACCGTCTGCGGGGCTGTCGGCGCCACCGGTGTCGGGGGCCGCCAACAGGCCCATGACATGGCGCAGTTCGGCCATCGCGGCCCGGCCCCCGGCCTCCACGGCCAGCAGTGCTTCCTTCGACCGCTCCGGTGCCGCGTCCATCACCTTGCGGGCCGCGCCCGCCTGGATCACCATCACGCTCACATTGTGGGTGACGACGTCGTGCAACTCGGCGGCGATCCGGGCCCGTTCCTCCTCGACGGCCCGCCGCATGCTCTCCTCCTGTGCCCGCTGCAACTCCGCGAACCGGTCCCGACCGGCCGCCAGGCGCCGCTGCCAGAACCGGACGGTCCCGGCCAGCACCCCGGCGGCCAGCAGCACGACCACGGGACTCGACCACCCCGGCAGCACGGGATCCGTCCGCCGGAACGCCAAGCCGGCCGGCACGGCGGCGATGACCAGGCCGGCTGACGCCAGCGTCCGGTACCGACTGTGCTTCACCGCGCTGTAGGCGCCGATGACAAAGGTCAGCACAGTGATCCAGCTGGCACGGTCCCCGATGCCCAGCGTCGCGGTCAGCACCACCCCGAACACGGCCAGCGGATACCGGCGCCGGGCCGCGAGCGGCAGCGCCGACAGCAGCACGAGTGGCCAGGGCGGTGCGGAGACCCGGTCCGCCACGACCCGCGCACCCGGCGCCGGGGGAGTCGGCGGGTAAGGAGGGACAGGCACACCGTACTCGTCCCTCGGCACGACGAACGCCGGCCCGTCGCCGGGATAGCGCGAGGCCACGATCAGCGCGACCACGGTCAGTACGACCGCCAGCACCACGTCGGCGCGCGCGGCCCGCCGCGACAACGGGGCGCCCTTCGCCTCCGGCCGCAGCGCGTCCCACAGTTGTCGGCGCCACCCGGGCCGCTCCTCCGTCTCCATCCGCTCATTGTGTGGCTCTCCCGCCCGGTCCGCGTCCGCCTGTGCGACCAGAGCACCGTCCCGGAGGCGTACTTCGCAGGGATGACCCCGCGGCCGGGTCGTTCGCGGGGAGGGCCGGATGTCGGTGCCGCGGCCGACGCGCCACCACGGCGCACGCTCCTACGTTCGCTGAGCCCGGCAACGGGCCTTCTCGCACTCAACCGAAGCGCAGCGAACCGAAGGACGGTCGAACTCCCATGACTCAGGTGATCCAACTGGACGGCGTGGCCAAGCGCTACGACACCGTCGGCACGCCCGCGCTCGGACCGCTCACGCTCTCCGTCGAGAAGGGTGAGGCGCTGGCCGTGACGGGTCCCTCCGGCAGCGGCAAGTCCACGCTGCTGAACCTCGTCGCGGGCCTGGACAAGCCGACCGAAGGCGCCGTGACCGTGGCCGGGCGGCGGATCGACCAGCTGAGCGAGCACGCGCTGGCCCGGTTCCGCCGCGAACGGATCGGCATGGTCTTCCAGTTCTTCAACCTGCTCGACGACCTCACCGTCACCGACAACATCCAGCTCCCCGCCCAGCTGACCGGCACCGCGCGGCGCAAGGCGGCGGCCCGCGCCGGAGAACTCATGGAGGTGCTGGGCATCCAGAAGCACGCCCGCGCCTACCCGGGCCGGCTCTCCGGCGGCGAACGCCAGCGGGTCGCGGTCGCACGGGCGCTGGTCAACCGGCCCGCGCTGCTGCTGGCCGACGAGCCGACCGGAGCGCTCGACACCGCCTCGGGCCAGGACGTACGGGAACTGCTGGTGGACCTGCATCGCGGCGGGCAGACCATCGTGCTGGTCACGCACGACCTGGCGCTCGCGGAGGCGTGCGCGAGCCGCACGATTCATCTGGTCGACGGTCATCTCGCCCTCGACACGTATGCGGAGGCCGTCCGATGAGCCGTCCGACGATCGGCTTCGGCGGCGGCGCGCTCGGCCGGGTCGTACGTTCCGGGGTGGGCAGGCGCAGGGTGCAGACCGTGGTGATCGCCGTGGCCGTGATGATGGCCGTGGCCTCGGCCGTGGTCGCCGGGTCGCTGATGGTCGCCGTGGACGCCCCCTTCGACAAGGCCTTCGCCCGGCAGAACGGGGCGCACCTCACCGCGGAGTACGACCCGGCGAAGGCGACCACGGCACAGTTGGCGGCCACCGGCCGGCTGGACGGCGTCAACGCGACCGCGGGACCGTACCCGGTCGCGACGATCAGCCCGGTGGACGCGGGCGGCGGCCACCTGCGGCCCGTCACCCTGGCCGGGCGCTCCACCCCGCACGCCGACGTGGACGACCTGGACCTGTCCTCCGGCCGGTGGGCGACGAAGCCCGGCGAGATCGTGCTCACCACGCAGGTCGCCGGCCCCGCCTTCAAGCTCGGCTCCACGCTGAGGACTTCGGACGCTGCCGACGCCCCGACCGTGACCGTCGTCGGCCTCGCCGTCTCGGCCGGCAGGTCCGCCGACGCCTGGGCAACTCCCGCGCAGGTCAAGGCACTTGCCTCGAAGGACACCCCGGTCACCAGCCAGATGCTCTACCGCCTCGACTCAGCGGACACCGGCGGCCATATCGCCGCCGCCCGCAAGCAGTTCGCCGCCGCCGTACCGAAAGGGGCGCTCCTCGGCACCCAGTCCTACCTGGACACCAAGCGCGCGGCCGACGCGGGCGCGGCGCCCACCATCCCCTTCCTGATCGCCTTCGGCGTGCTGGGCATCGCGATGTCGGTGATCATCGTCGGCAGTGTGGTCAGCGGCGCGGTCGGCACGAGCCTGCGCAGGATCGGCATCCTCAAGGCCATCGGCTTCACCCCGCGCGAGGTCGTCCGCGCCTATGTCGCGCAGGCGTTGATCCCGGCCGGCGTGGGCATCGCCCTGGGTGTCGTCCTGGGCAACCTGCTGGCCGTACCGCTGCTGGACGGCACCGAGCAGGCGTACGGCACCGCCTCCCTGTCGGTGGCCTGGTGGGTGGACGTCGTCGTGGTGGCTGCCGCGCTGCTCGTCGTGGGGATCGCGGCCCTGGTCCCCGCACTGCGGGCCGGACGGCTGCGTACCGTCGAGGCCATCGCCGTCGGCCGTGCACCCCGCACCGGACGCGGCCAGTGGGCACATCGGGCGGTGGGCCGGCTGCCGCTGCCCCGCGCGGTGACCTACGGCCTCGCCGCACCCTTCGCCCACCCGGTCCGCACGGCCGCGCTGCTCCTCGCGGTGGCCTTCGGCACGGTCGCGGCGACCTTCGCGGTGGGCCTGACCTCGTCCCTGAACGCAGTCGGCGAGGCCCAGGATCCCGAGAACCGGGCGGCGGTCACCGTCTTCACCAGCGCCGGACCGGCTGGCCCGCGCGGCGGACCCGCCCCCGCGCCGGGCACGGCCGAGGTCCCGGCGGCCCCCGCGGCGGGCACGGCCGAGCTACCGGCCGGCGCCGACCCGGCACGCTTGCGTGCCGCCATCGAGGCAGAGTCCGGCACCGCCTCGTACTACGGCAAGACCCAGGCGGACGTCACCGTCGGCGGCGTCTCCGGCATCGTCCAGGCCAGCCTCTACGAGGGCGACTCCCGCTCCGGCGCCTACGAGATGATCTCCGGCCACTGGATCACCGGCCGGGGGCAGGTCGTCGTCCCCTCGCGCTTCCTGGAGAAGACCGGTGCCGAGATCGGCGACACGATACGGGTGACCTACGAGGGGCACACACAGACCCTGCGCATCGTCGGCGAGGCCTTCGACACCTCGGACGACGAGCTGGAGATCCACGCGGACCTGGCGGACTTCCCGAAGGCCGCACCCGGAGTGTTCCTCGTCGAGGTGAAGTCCGGCGTATCCGCCACCGAGTACGCCCGGGACCTCGCCGCGGCGGTACAGCCCCTGGGCGGCGACGCGAGCGCCAACTCTTCCTCGGAACAGGACAACCTCGTCATCATCTTGAACGCCATGGCAGCCCTGCTCACCCTCATGCTGGTCTCCGTGGCGGGCCTCGGCGTACTCAACTCCGTCGTCCTCGACACCCGGGAGCGCGTCCATGACCTGGGCGTGTGCAAGGCGCTCGGCATGTCACCGCGGCAGACCGTGACCCTCGTGCTCGCCTCGGTGGCAGGGATCGGCGTGCTCGGCGGTCTCGTCGGCGTGCCGGCCGGGTTCGCGCTGCACGGCTTCGTCCTGCCGGTGATGGGGCATGCCGCGGGCACCGATCTGCCGCCGTCGGTCCTCGAGGTGTACGACACCCCGCAGCTGGTCCTCTTGGGTCTGGCCGGGATCGCCATCGCGGTGCTTGGCGCATTGCTCCCGGCGGGCTGGGCGGCCAGGACTCGTACGGCTACGGCTTTGCGCACGGAGTGACGCCCACTTCCCAGAGGCAGCGCCAGGCTGGTCATTCCTCTGCGTCGCGGACAAGGAGTGCGATCTGCACCCGGTTCTCGACCGCCAGCTTGGCGAACAGGTTGCCTGTGTGCGCCTTGACGGTCGCGATGCTGATGCGCAGCCGCTGGGCGATCTCCGGGTTGCCCAGTCCGTCCGCGATGGCCCGAGCAGTTTGGAGTTCTCGTTCGGTCAGTGTGGACAGCTGTTTCCGTGCGGCTTCGCGGGATGAGCTGCGAGCGTGAGCGGACTGTGGCCCGGTGGCTGCGGCGATCACCCGTGCCGTGGCCGCTGGGGACAGCACGGGGTTCCCGTCCGCGACGGTGCGCACCGCGTCGAGAATCTGCGGCGGTTGGGTGTCTTTGAGGACGAACCCGAGTGCTCCGGCCCGCAGTGCGCCGAGCACCAGATCGTCGGAATCGAATGTGGTCAGCATGAGCACCCGCGGCGGCGCCGGTCGGGTGAGGAGTTCCCGGGTCGCGCTGAGACCGTCAAGGCCGGGCATGCGCACGTCCATCAGCACGACGTCCGGCCGCTGCTCGTCCACCACGGCGATCGCGGTCTCCCCGTCCGCCGCCTCCGCGACGACGGTCAGATCCGGTTCGCCGTCGATGACGAGCCGCAGCGCCATGCGCACCAGCTGTTCGTCGTCGACGACGACGACACGCACCGGCTCCCGCTCGCTGTCCACTCAGGTTCTCTTTTCGTGGGTGGGGTTCGGCCAGGGTAGTTGTGCGGTGAGGATGTATCCGTTGTCGGGTGTGGGGTGGTGGTCGAGTTTTCCGCCGGCGAGGTTGATTCGTTCGGTGAGGCCGAGCAGGCCGAATCCCGATGCCGGTGGTTGTGCGATTGCTGTGGTGGTCGGGGAGTTGTGGACGCTGACGTGCAGTTCGCCGCCGGCTGATCCGTCGAGGGTGATGTGTACGTGTGCACCGGGGGCGTGTTTGGCGGCGTTGGTCAGTCCTTCTTGGACGATCCGGTAGCAGGTGCGTCCGACGACGTCGGACGGTGTTCCCGTCACGGTGGTGGTGAGCGTGACGTCCAGTCCGGAGGTGCGGGCGTCGGCCACCAGGTCGGGGATGCGGTCGAGGGAGGGTTGTGGTGGTTCCGGGCGGTCCGGGTCGGCCCGGAGCACACCGAGGACATCGCGTAGTTCCTCCAGGGCTTGGTGGGAGCCGTCGGCGATGCCCCGGATCAGCACGCGGTTGTCCTCAGCGCTGAGGTTGCTGCGGTGGTCGAGCACTCCGGCCTGCATGGCGACCAGGGAGATCCGGTGCGCGAGCACGTCGTGCATCTCGCGGGCGATCCGGTTCCGTTCCAGGGCCCGTGCCTGCGCCGCTTGTGCGGTCTGTTCCCGTTCCGCGCTCTGCGCCCGGTCTCGCAAGGACCGCACTTCGACACGCCGCGCGCCTATGGCCATGCCCACGGCCACCGCGATACCCGCGGTCAGTGCCGGGAACGCGAGCTGATACGCCCACAACGAGCCGGGCGGGCTCTGGACCGGGTAGAGCCCGATGGCGAACTGTGACGCGGTCACGTTGGCCAGAGCGACGACCCCGATCTCCACCGGACGGCGACGGGCGGAGATCGAGGCCAGCGCCAGAAGCGCGGCGCCGGTGGCGAGTGTCGACGCGGTCGAGGCGATCGCGACCGTTGTGGCGACGGCGAGCGGGAACCGCCGTCGCCACACAAGTGCCGTCAGGCAGCCGAGAGCCACCAGCGGATCACCGATGAGGAACCAGGAGCCCGTTTCGGCCGCCTGCCAGTGCAGCACCGCACCGGCAGAGAGCCAGACCGGTACGCCCACTGCCGCGGCCGCCGCCAGCCGCCAGGTCTGTTGCCACCACCCGAGCCGTGGCGCGACGTCTGTATTCACCTGGCCATTGTCGCGAAACCATGCGGCCGGTGAGTCAGACCGAGGGCTGATGTGCCTTAGACCAGAGTCGAGTCACCGCCTCGCCTGTGGTCGAAGGCGATTCGAGCCGCGGGGCTGATGTGCCGGCGGCGCCGCACGGACAGACTCGTCGAGGCGGTCGGGATGGTGATCACAGCCCTGTCCGCCCCAGCGGTGATCCGCGGCGGGGCCGCCTCAAGCACGCCCGTTCCGGCGCCCTCGTGCGCCCCCATGCACCCCTCAGGAGGACACCAGATGCGCCGGACCTTGTCCCTCGCCATCGCCGCCACCGCGGTGGCGGCGACCACGATTCCGGGAGTGCCGGTGGCGGCGACGCCGACGCCGGACACCGTGCGGTGGGGCCCGTGCCAGGAGAAGGCCGCCCCGGAGAAGGCTGCGGGCGCCTCGGAGAAGGCCGCCTTGCCCCGTCTGGAGTGCTCGACGCTCGAAGTCCCCCTGGACTACCGGGATCCGGACGGCCGGCAGATCGAGATCGCGATCTCCCGGCTGACGAGCAAGGAACCCTCGCAGCGCCGCGGCGTGCTGCTGACCAGTCCGGGCGGCCCCGGCATCACGGGACTCGGCTACCCGGCCGTTCTCGCCGGCTCAGGGCTGCCGCAGGAGGTCCTCGACTCCTACGACCTGATCGGCTTCGACCCGCGCGGCGTCGGCCGCAGCACGCCGGTGACCTGCGATCTGACACCGGAGCAGCAGGCACGCGGCAACGTGCCGCCGTACGCGCACACCGCGGCCGATGTCGCGCGGGAGGCGGGCAACGCGCGGACCATCGCTCAGCAGTGCGCCACCTCACGGACGGCGTGGATGCTGCCGCACACCACCACCGCGAACACCGCGCGCGACATGGACCGGATCCGGGCGGCGCTGGGTGAGCCGAAGCTCTCGTACCTCGGTGCCTCCTACGGCAGCTACCTCGGTGCGGTGTACACAACGCTGTTCCCGAAGCGCAGCGACCGGGTCGTGCTCGACAGCAACCTGGGCCCCGGCGGTTACGACGTCACGGCCATGCGGTTGCTCGCCCGTGGACTGGAGGACCGGTTCCCGGACTTCGCGGCGTTCGCGGCCGCGCACCCCGAGTACGGTCTGGGCACCACACCGGAGCAGGTGACCGCGAAGTTCTTCGAGCTCGCGGAGCGGCTGGAGGCGAAACCGGTCCAGGGCTTCGACGCGACGTCGTTCCGCGGGATCACGTTCGACCGCCTCTACAGCGATGCGGACATGCCCCTGGTGGCCAAGACCTGGCAGGCACTCGACACGGACCAGCCGCCGCCGCCCACCCCGCCGTTTCCGAACATGGAGAACTTCATGTCGGCCCGCTTTTCCGTGATATGCGGCGATACACGCTGGCCGGAGACGGTCCGGGAGTATCAGCGCAACGTCGCGGTCGACCGGCTGAAATACCCGATGCTGGGCGGGTCCACGGCCGGCATCGGACCGTGCGCGTTCTGGCCGGACGAGCGGGTGGAGCCGCCGGTGAGCATCGGTGACCGGGGCCCGTCGAACGTACTCATGGCGCAGAACGAGCGCGACCCGGGGACGCCGCTGGTAGGTGCCCAGGAGCTGCGGCGGGCGTTCGGGAAGCGGGCCACGATGGTGACGGCCGACCAGGGCGGGCACGGTGTCTATCCGTTCGGCCCCAACACGTGCGCGAACGACGCGGTGACCGCGTTCCTGACCACCGGGCAGCGGCCGTCGCAGGACCTCGCCTGCGCAGCGGAACCCGGCAAGTAACAGGAGTAGAGGCATGCTCAAGGAGTGGCGGCATCGTCGGGCCGTGCAGCGGGTCAAGCCCGGGGACGGGCGACCGTTGAAGCGTTTCCGCTGGTGGCAGATGCTTACCCGCGCACTGTTCCATCTTCGGCTGATGAACGACGACGGCCGGCAGACGGTCTACGCCGTCGACGTCAAGCATCAGAATCATTCGGAGGGCTACGTCAAGGCCCACCTGTACCTCGACGGCAGGCATCACGCCGAGTCCAAAGTCCCTGCCGTCTTCCCCGTCCAGGGCGGCACCGTCGAAGTAAGGACGAGCAGCTTCGGGCTCAAGCGTTGCCACTACGTCACCGCCCAGGGGGCCGAGCACCAACTCGTCCCGGACCCCGCCTCCGCCGAGGGGCGCCGCGCGCGCCTCGACCGCGCACACCCCGCACTGAGCCGCTGTATGGGTTTCCTCTCGTCGATCGTGCTCGTCATCGGCCTGGCTCTCCTGATCCTCCAGCTCGCCGAACAGGTCACCCGGGCGCCGGAGGGCGTCGCCCAGTACGTCGGGACCTTCACCTCGCCCATTGACCTGTCGGCATGGGGCAACGCCGTGGTCGGGGTCGTCACTGTGGCGGCCAGCACGGAGCGGGCGCTGCGGCTGCGCTACAGCCGACTGCTCGACGGCGCGGCGGGCTGACCTCGCTTCTTCGGTCCAGTCGTTGTGGCGCTCACGCGCTCACCGGATCCCCCTCCGCCCCGGGCACCGCGTCCTCGGCCTGCTCGGCCTCTTCCGGGGACAGGTCGCCCAAGTAGGCCGCCCGTACGGCCGGATCGCCGCGTACCTCGTCCGGGGTGCCGACGCTGATCCGGCGGCCGAAGTCCAGGACGACGACCTGGTCGCAGACGCTCATGACCATGTCCACGTCGTGCTCGACAAGCAGGACGCCCATGCCCCAGTCCTCGGCGAGTCGCCGTACCAGGTGCGCCAGTTCACGGGTCTCGTCGTCCGACAGGCCGGCCGCAGGCTCGTCGAGGAGGAGGACAGAGGGCGAGGTCGCCACCGCGCGGGCGATGGCCAGCAGCCGTCGCTCCCCGTACGAGAGGTCGCCCACCGAGCGGTCCAGGCTGCCCTCCAGACCGAACTCACGTACTGCGACGAGCACTTGGGCGGGCAGAGGGCGGCTGCCGGGGCGTATCAGGTCCTTGAGGTACGCCATCGGGCCTGGGCGGTCGCAGGCGGCGTACAGATTGTCCAGGACGGTCATGTCCTCGAAGAGTTCCAGTGACTGGAAGGACCGGCTCAGGCCCGCGCGGGCGCGCAGGTGTACGGAGGTGCCGGTCAGGTCGCGGTCGCCGAGGCGGACGCTGCCGGAGGCCGGCCGGGTGAAGCCGGTGACGGCGTCGATGGCGGAGGTCTTGCCCGCGCCGTTGGGGCCGATGAGGCCGACGACCCGGCCGGGCTCGATGTCGAAGGAGAGGCCGTCGACGGCGACGACACCGCCATAGCGCACGGTCAGGTTCGTGACGTGGAGGGGGAGGGGCGTCGCACGGTGTACGTCCGGTGCGCCCTCGGTGTCTCTTATAC
>NZ_JAAKZY010000265.1 GCF_011045015.1 Streptomyces scabichelini
GTTCCTGGTGAAGAAGGCGGACGGGACCATTCCTGGATATGAGCCACACGAGCACTGAGCTCCCGGGGGGCCAGCCGCGGACCAAGGGCCGGTGTGCCGAGTCGGCAGCTGCCGACTCGGCACACCGGCCCTGTCGTTTTCCGGGATGCCGGTCCTGGGATCAGTGGCCCGAGCGGTCCACGGCGACGCAGGAGGTCTCGCTCAGTACCGAGACCGTCTCATTGCCGCAGTTGTTGCTGTGGCCCGAAGCGTTGCGGGCGTAGAACACGTTGGACAGGACGCCCCCGCTGGGGCCGGCCTGGTCGCCGCCACCGCCCTTGTGCTCGTCGTAGGTCTCGCAGGTGTTCTTCTTCAGGAGCGCCAGGTTTCCCGCACCGCACAGGTTGGCGTGGCCGGAGGAGTTCCTGCCCGCCACGTTGGACAGCAGACCGCCCGCACCCGCGTCACCGTCACCGCCCTGAGCCGCCGCCATCCCGAGGGGTGCCGCCATCAGCATCCCCGCCAGAGAGGCCACCACCGCGATACGCCGTACGCCGTACATGTCTGTTCGTTTCCTTCCGCAGGTCCGGGTCTGGCCGCGTCGGCCAGCCTCATATGACGTAACGACGAATCCGCTGGTCGGAATGGGGTTCAGTACGGTGAATCATCAGCAAAGCGGTTGATCGGTTACTCCGAATGAATCCCTGACAAAAAGCCGTTGACGGGAGTGCGGGATCAACCCGCCCAGGACGTGCTGACGTCCATGGCGGGAAAAGGATCAGGGAGCGCTCTCAGCGAAGCGCCGACCAGGGGCTATCCTGAGCCGCAACCACCGCCCCTGAGGAGCCCCGACGTGACCGAGCCGTCGACAGCGCCGCGTCCCACGCTGGAGGCCGTGGCGGCCCGGGCGGGGGTATCCCGGGCCACCGTGTCGCGGGTCGTCAACGGCGGGGACGGCGTACGGGAGCCCCTCGTCGAGCGGGTCAGGCGGGCCGTCGAAGAGCTCGGTTACGTCCCGAACCAGGCCGCGCGCAGCCTCGTCACGCGGCGGCACGACGCGGTTGCCGTGGTGATCGCCGAACCGGAGACCAGGGTCTTCGCGGACCCCTTCTTCGCGCTCCAACTCCGGGGCATCAGCAAGGAGCTGACCGCGCACGACTCCCAGCTCGTGCTGCTCCTCACCGAGGGCCGGGACGACCACGCGCGCGTGGGCCGTTATCTGGCCGGCGGCCACGTCGACGGCGCGCTCGTCTTCTCGCTGCATCTCGACGACCCGTTGCCCGGCCTGATCCACGGCGCCGGGGTGCCGACCGTGTTCGGCGGGCGGCCCGGCTGGGGCGAGGGGACGCGCAGCGCGGTCTACGTCGACAGCGACAACCGGGGCGGCGCCCGCGAGGCCGTACGCCATCTCGTCGCGCTCGGCCGTACGCGCATCGCCCACATCACCGGCGCCCTCGACCAGACCTCGGCGGTCGACCGGCTCGACGGGTTCCGGGACATCATGGTGGACGCCGACCCGCGGCTGATCGCGGAGGGCGACTTCACTCCGGCGGGCGGCGAGCGTGCGATGCGTCAGCTTCTGGACGGTTGTCCGGACTTGGACGGCGTGTTCGCCGCGAATGACTTGATGGCCTCGGGGGCTCTGCGGGTTTTGCGGGAGCGGGGGCTTCGGGTGCCCGAGGATGTCGCGCTGATCGGGTTCGATGACATGTTGCCGGTTGCGGAGCAGACCGACCCATCTCTTACGACGGTTCGTCAGGACATCGAGGAGATGGGTCGGTTGATGGCTCGGCTGCTGTTGCGAGGGCTGGCCGCCGGGTCCGCTGGCGCGGGCTCGCAGGGGGGCGTGGTGAGTGCGCCCTCCAGCGTTGTCCTGCCGACGACGTTGGTGCGGCGCGCTTCCGCGTAGGGTTTCGCGACCACGTCTGCCCCGCAGGGTAGTAGGGCGGGTGCGGGTTCGTTGTGGCTTGTCGCGCAGTTCCCCGCGCCCCTAAAGGGCGCCCCCCTGATCGCTGCCTATCAGGGCTAAGAACCCACCGTTACCGTGAAGCGGCGCGGGTTGCCGTCATGAGCCGCGCCCGACACGTCCGGTTCGCCGTCCGGACGTACGTCGTCGTACGGGAAGGCGTAGCCGATGGGGGAGTTGGCGTGCACCACACGTGACCAGTGGTTGGTGGTCTCGCCCTTGTAGTAGTCGGCCGCCGTCGCCCCGTTCGGCTGGGTGGGGTGGGTGAGCATGATCGAGCGGTTGAAGCCGGCGGCCAGGCGGGCGAGGAGGCCCTTCTTGTCGTCGGGGTCACCCGGATTGTTGGCGAACGGGCCGTGGTTGCAGGTGAAGATGTCCTTCGAGGTGGGCTTCGCGAAGGTGTGGCCGCCGTTGAAGGTGAGGGTGTCGCCGCTGACCCGGCCGGTGAACACGCCCCGTCCACCCTGAAGATCGATCTTGAGGTCGGTGGTGCGGTACTTCTCCCACACCTGGTCGATGTAGCTGTTCCAGACGTCGCGGAACGGCATCTCGGCGGGGCGGTCGAAGTAGGGAGCCATCAGGTTCTGCGGGGAGACCACCCGCAGTACGCCGCCGCCGTCGCCCCGGATGACGAGCTTGTCCCAGGGCTGTCCGTCCTTCGCTGCCTGCGCCGCGAGGTCAGAGGCGATCTTGTCGACGGCGCCGTCGGGCAGCGGGGCGACGGTGTGCGTGGCGTCGCCCTCCAGCGTCAGGCCGATCGGCAGGGCGGTCACCAGGTCGACGTAACTGATGTTGGCGTACAGCTGCTGGGGGTTGAAGGTGAACTCGCAGAACGACCAGGTCTTGCCGTAGTTCGCGTCAGTGGATGTGGCGAAGGCGGGCTCGACCAGCGCGGGGCCCGGGTTGAGGAAGAAGTCGAGGGTGTCGTCGCGTACGAAGTAGACGCGGGCGCCGTACATCTGAGGAAGCGTCAGCACCTTCGGTGCGGAACCGGCGGCGCCGAGCGGGATGGCGCAGTCGACGGGCAGCGGGGTCTGGGGTGCCGAGGGCGACTCCGGCCGGTAGACGCCGCCGTCGGCCCGCAGCAGCACCCAGTTGCCGGTGGACTGCTCATGCCCCGTGACGTACGCGCGGACCGTACCCGGCAACGAGGCGTTCTCCAGGGCGAGTTCGCAGGTGGCGGGGGCCGCCTTGGCGTCGGGGCTGAGAGCGCTTCCCCAGACGGGGTAGCTTGCGGCGGTTCCTACCGCAGCGGCTCCGGTCAGGAACGTTCTGCGTGAGATCACGGAAGGTCTCCTGGGATGTGGGGGTGGCAGGCAGGACGGGCCGATGTGAGTGGGGGATCGGCTCGGTTCTGCGGTCTGCACCAATGTTCCCAAGGGGAGTTGAGGCGTCAAGGGTTATGACTGAGAGCGCTCTCGGAATCTTCTTCCGTTCACAAGTTGACGATGGAATGGCCGGGCCTCACTCGAGTGAGACCCGGCCTCGCCCCGGCCGTGCGCTTGCCTCAGCCCTGCGGCGGCTCGCTCTTGATCACCGCGAAGCGTGCCCCGTACGGATCGGTGAGCTTGGCCATACGGCCGACGCCCTCCATGCTCGTGGCGGGCGTCCGGACCGTGCCGCCCAGCTCCTCGGCCCTGGCGACGACGGTGTCCGTGTCCGTGACCTCGAAGTACGGCAGCCAGTACGCACTCTGCTCCGTGGGATCGTCGGCCAGCGGGACGAAGCCGCCGAACATGTCGTCCTCCTCGGTGCCCGCGGGGTTGACGCAGGTGTACGTGCCGCCGGGGAACTCCACCGCCGAGGTCTCCAGGCCCAGCACCGCGTTGTAGAACGCGGCCGCCGCGGCGATGTCCGGTGTGTACAGCTCGACCCAGCACAGGGAGCCCGGGTCGCCGGCCACGTCGACGCCCTTGAGTTTGCCCGGCTGCCAGATGCCGAAGGTGACGTCCGCGTTGTCGCTGAGGATGGCCATCCGGCCCTGGTCCATGACGTCCATGGGCGGCATCGGCACGCCGCCATGGGTCCCCTCCGCCGCCTTGACCGTGGCTTCCACGTCCGGGCTCTGGAAATAGACGGTCCAGGAGGGCGGGCCCTGGTCCTCGGTGGTCTGCATGCCGCCCGCGGTGGTCTTTTCGTCCAGCTGGAAGAAGCCGTAACCGCCGGCCTCCGGGCCTCCCGACTGGAAGTCCCAGCCGAAGATCGCGTGGTAGAAGGAGCTGGCGCCGTCGATGTCGCGCGTTCCCAGATCGACCCAGCTCGGTGCGCCGGTGACAAAACGGGTGGTGAGCATGATGCCCTCCTCTATGAGGGGTCCCGTTGCCTGCTCTGATGAGTCTTGCACCGGGGCGCTGCCGCTGGGCTGAGCGGGGGCTGTTGGTTACCCTGTGTAGTTGGCCTCCCTTAGGTTGTATGTCGGCCTCAGGCCCGTTGTGGCTTGTCGCGCAGTTCCCCGCGCCCCTGACGGGGCGCCCCCCTGACGGGGCGCCCCCCTGACGGGGCGCCCCCTGCGGGGCGCCGCCTGCCGTGGGGGTAGGACGTGGCGGCCGAAGGCTCCGCGCGCCGTCGTGCGTGCCGTGGGTCGGGCGGGCATCATCCGGTGGGGGGATGTGGGGGCGTTGATGTCGCGTTGATCGAACGTTTTTCGGTGACCGGCACTGTCTCCGCATGCACTTCGAAAGTATCGCCGCGCCCGACCTCTCCTGGCAGGAGCAGGCGCTGTGCGCGCAGACCGGAGCCGACTTCTTCTTTCCTGAACCGGGTAGTTCGGTGCGCGAGGCAAAGCGCATCTGCGGACTGTGCGAGATGCGCTCCGCGTGCCTCGAGTACGCGCTCGCGAACGACGAGCGGTTCGGCGTCTGGGGCGGACTGTCCGAGAAGGAGCGGCTCAGCCTCCGGCTCACCCGCGACTGAGGCGGGGCCCTCTCACTCGTACACCCCTCACTCGTACGCCACCGTGAACTGCCGCGTCCCGGCCGGGACCTGCACGTCCTGCCCCGTCACCGTCAGCGCCCGCCCCTCGGCGGACGCCGCCCGTACGCGGCCGAACCGGCACGGATAGACGAACCGCACCTGCTCCGGCGCCTGCGTGATGTCGACCGTCACCGTGCGCCCGGCCGAGTCGTGCAGGAGCCGGTACCCGAACGGCGCCCCGAAGAGCGTCGGCGCCGCGTCCACCGCGATCCTCTCGCCCTCCGGCACCCAGTGCGGACGTACACCGGGCGCGATGTACACATGCGGATCACGGTCCTCGTCGGCCTCGAAGAAGAGGATGTCGCGGATCAGCAGCAGATACTCGGCGGCCGCCCAGCCGTGCGGGATGTCGCCCATGTACCAGCGGGGGTACGGGACTTCGGCGAAGTCCGAGGCGATCGGGAACGCGTGCTGCTCGTTCCACGCGCCCAGCGCGGCCGCCCGGTCCGCCGTTCGTGGGAAGCCCGCGCCGACCGTCCAGCCGAGCAGTGCGTCCATCCGGGCGGGATCGCCCGCCAGCAGGTACGCGTGCGCCAGCTGCATGGTCAGATACGGCCCGTACGCGTTCCAGGCTGCCTCGTGCCGGTAGCCGCCGGTCACGAAGTGCGCGTACATCGTGTCGAGCGTGCAGCGTGCCGCCCGGTCGATGTCCTCGCCCAGCTTGTTTCCCATGTGCAGGCGCAGCGGGTGGAAGTACGCGGCCGTGCCGATCATCGTCGAGTCGAGCCGTCCGACGTCGGCCGGGCCGGTCGGGATGTACGTCTCCCAGGCGCCGCGGGCGCGCTGCTCGCCCAGTACCCAGCGGATCGAGTCGGCGGTGGCCCGCTTCAAGTCGTCGAAGGCGGCCCAGAGTTCGGGCACTTCGGGTGCGCCGATGCGTTCCCCGAGGCGGGCCGCCTCATAGAGGCCCGCGAGGCCCCAGAGGTCGTCCCAGTAGTGCGGTTTGTCGCGCTCGCCGAGGTGCTCGGCGCTCCAGCCGGCGTGCAGCAGGCCGTGTGCGTCGCGGTTGTCGCGCAGCCAACGGGCGGCGTCGCGTACGTAGGGGACGTACAGCTTCTCGCCGAAGGCCGCCCCTCGACCGCTGGTGCGGTCGAAGCGGCCGATCGCCCACAGCGCCTGGCCGTTGCTGTCCCACTCGCGGTCGTCCTTCTCGTGCGGGCCGCCGTAGAAGCCGTACTCGGCGCACGGCCCGATCCGGCCCGTGCCGCGGTTGAACTTCAGCGGGTAGTGCGTGCCCAACTGGTGCTCGGCCAAGGCCGAATCGCCGACCAGTGAACAGGCCGTGGCCTCCACCGACGAGTCGCGGATCCAGAACGAGTCGTAGACGGTCGGCCCCGGATGGATCTCGCCGTGGTCGGAGAGGATCAGCAGCTGCGAGCGTGCCTGCCGGAAGAGGTCCGTCAGATGCGCCACGGGCCGGGGCAACTGGGGCTGGAGTCCCTGTCCGAGCAGTTTCGCCGTCCAGAAGTCCCGGTTGGCCGACTCCAGTTCGTCGGCCGGAGTCCCTTTCAGCTCGGCCAGATCGGCGGCTCCGCTGTACACGTCGACCGGCAGCCGTACGTCGATCTCGAAGACCTCGCCACCCACCACCCGGAACGGCCAGGCGAACACGGCACTGCACAACCCCGCCACCTGGTCCTGCGCCTCCAGCGCGCCGTTGAGCTTTCCGCCGGTCACCAGGTCGTGGAACGCGCTGTGCGTCAGATAGGAGCCCGGGTCCAAGGAGGCGTCCAGGTTGCCGTACACGCCGTACTGCTCGGGCGGGGTGTCGAAGACCGGACCCCAGCCGGAGTTGGTCTCCACGCGCTGTTCGTCCGGCAGATGGCGCAGGAACGTCAGACGCCGGTCGGTGATCTGGCGGCCGTTGCGGTCGTGCCGCTGGAACCCGCTCGGTCCCGCCGGCATGACCGCCGCACACAGCAGCCCCTCGCGCGGCCGCCCCCCCGGACTGCCCACCGTCACGCGGGTGACGACCAGGTCCCGCTGCCGGTCGCCGGTCGCCGTCGCGAAGGTGCGCTGCACCAACTCGACGCCTTCCCGCGTACGGAACGTCGTCAGAACCACCGGCAGATGCGGTGCCTCCATGCGCTGCTCGACGGTCCCCCGGAATCTGTCCGGGGGGACCCCCGTCCCGGTTCGCTCGCCGTCCGGCAGTTGAGGCAGCCGCACTACGCCGGATGCCGGATCGTGGAGGAAGAAGGACAGACAGTACTTGTCGTAGACCGGTTCGATCTCGCCCGCCTGCCCGATCAGGGCTTCCTGGTGATGGTCCTTGACACCGACCATGTGCCAGTAGCGGTACAGGGCATTGGAGGCGAAGGCCGCCTCCTTCGAGTCGTACGTGAAGGCGTCGAAGTCGTCGCTCCAGCGCCGGAAGGCCTGCTGCGCCCACCAGGGAACGGGATACGGGACTCGCGCCCGCTCCGCCCAGCCGCGCCACATGACCTCGTAGAACATCCACTCATGGGTCTGGGCCATGGTGTTCACCCCCTTCGGGCACCGTTGCACCGCGGAGGCGGAACGTAAATCGGTAGGACGGCTCGAAGATGCGCGGCTCGTCCTCCATGGGTTCGCGGGCTCGTCTTCCTCGGGAAATCAGTACACGCACCCACTCCCACCAGACACAATCCACCCCATGACCCGCACCCCCCAGGATCAGGCCGAGAGCCTGCTGAACGCCCTCGATCCGCTGCCGTACCCGCAGCGCATGCGTGAACTTGCCACACGCGTATGGGAGTTGGACGAGCCGCGCACGGTGCTGGACGAGCTCGAAGCGCGTGGCCCCTACGAGCGCGGGCTCGCCGTCGTGGCGGCGGCCGTCTGCCGGGACACCGAGTGGATCGCGGACAGGATCGCGGATCCCGACTCCTTCGTGCGCGGGCACGCGCTGCGCGTCGCCGAGAGCCTCCACGTGCCGGACTCCGCCTACGAGTCGGCCCTCTCCGACGCGCCCGAGGCGGTACGCAGGCAACTGCTGCACGCCGTCGTCGCGGGCCGGCGCACAGCGCTGGCGGACCGGCTCGTCGACGGGCTGCGCGACAACTGGGGCGACGCGGAGGCGGCACGGCTGCTGCCCGGCTGTTCTCCGGAGACGGTCGCACGGTTGCTGCCGTCGCTCTTCCACGCCGTACGAGGATGGAACGCACTCGGCAGGCGCCACGCGGGCGCTCTACTGGACGTGGTGGAGCGCGAGTTGACCTCGCTCCCCGATGCACTGCGGGATGTCTGGTGGCAGCGGCACGCGCGGGCCGTCGCGGTCACCGTCGCCTCTCAGCCGCTGCGCGCACTGGAGCTGGTCGAGCGTTTCGGCCCGGCCGAGCTGCCGTACCAGCTCCGTCACCGCTTGGGGGCTTTCGCGGCCGTCGCTCCGGGGCGGGTGCTCCGGCTGCTGCTCGACAGCGGATCCCACGCACGACGCGGGGTGCCCAGCCCCTCCGTGCTGCGTACGCTGGCGCGGTCCGGAGCGGAGGAACTCGCCGCGTACGGAAGGGCGTTGGCCGATGCGGGCGATCTCGCGCCGCTTCTCAGGGCGCTGCCGCCCGCACGACGACACGCCTTCTATACGGCGGCGACGGAGGGCCGTGGCCCCGGTGCGGTGACCGTTGACGCCGTCATCCTCCGGGCGCTGCCGCGCAGTTGTGTCGCCGAGGAAGCCCGTCGCATGGTCGGGGCGGCCCGGGAACGCGGGGCGGCCTGGAGCTCGGTCCTGCTCGCCGAATCCTTCCTGCCCGTCGCCGAGGTGCGCGAGCGGCTCGTCGAGGCTACGCGCCGCCCCGCCGCCGAGGACCGGGCCGAGGCCTGGCCGTTGCTCATCGGCAACGCCGCGCGCTCCGGCGACCCTGCGGCCGTCACCGCCGTACTGGAGGAGATGGCACGGCTGCGCAACGAGCAGGACCCCGTGCGCTCGGCCGCCCTCCGGGCGCTGGCCGCCACCCGGGCCGCCCTGTTCACCGAGGACGCCGAGCCGCACCTCGACCGGATCGCCGTGGACGCCGTCGAGGCCCGCGACTCCTCACCCGCCACGCGACAGCTGCTGGGCCGGCTCGCCCTCGTCGTGCTGCGCGAGCACGCGGCAGGCGGTCTCAGGGAGTTGGTGAACTGGGCGCTGCGCACCCTGGTCCGGATCTCCGGCCACACGGGCACCGCGGACCTCGGCCGCCTCGACCGCTCCCTGCCTCGCGGCCAGGAACACCGGGTCTACGAAGCGCTGCGTCCCTGGATCGAGGCGGGCGCCGAGAAGGCCGACTACAGCCTCGCCTTCCGCCTCGCCAGGGCGGTCGGCCGGCGCGCCGCCGGCATGGCCGAACTGCAGGAACTGCTGTGGCAGGCCATCCGTTACGGCAACGACACGACCGTCCGCACCGCGGTCGAGCTCTGGCTGGAATCGCCCGCCACCCGCGACGAACGGGTGGCGCGGATCCTCGCCCACGAGCCCTCGGCCGGTGCGTTGGCTCCCGTCCTGGGGATCCTCACGTCGCGCCGCACCGATCTGCTCGACCCGCTGCTGGCCGACTCCCCGCCGTACGGCCGGTTCCTCACGAAGGGGAAGTCGTGGACGGTGCCGGTGGGCCTCGCGGCCCGGCGCTGGGTTCCCCGCCAGCACCTGGCCGCGGCACGGCAGTTGGAGACGGTGGCAGCGGACTCCCGGCTCCCGCTGTTCGCCCGGACCGGGGCCGTCGAACGGAGCGCTCTCATCCCGGGCACAGGCGCCGATCTCGTACGCCGCTGGACCATGTCCCACGACGTCGTGCTCGCCGAGGCGGCTCTCGCCGCGCTCGCCCACACCGACCGTCCCGACGAGGCGCTGCCCGAGCTGCTCGCACACGCGGGCGGCGAGCGGGCCCGCGTCGCCGTGTACGCGGCCACGCAGGCGTCCCGGCACGCGGCGCCGTCGCGGCTGGCCGAGCAGTTGCGCGAGGTGCTGGACGCGCCGGACGTGAAGGTGACCAGCCGCAAGGAGGCCGTCCGGCTCGCCGCCGTGCGGCTCCCGGTGCCGGAGGCGGCGTCGCTGCTCACCGAGACCTACGCGCGGCCCGGCACCCATATCGACGTACGCGCCGCCTGTGTCGCCTTCGCGGGCGGGCTGCTGGCGCGGGAGCCCGTGTGGGATCTGCTGCGTGACGCCGCGGGCGCAGAACCGGTGCTGAGGACGGCCGTTCTGCGGGTCGCGCCCCTCGACCTGCCCGAACCCCACCGCGAGGGCTACGCCCGTCTCGTCCGCGACGTCTGCTCCACCGACGACCCCGAGACCGCCCCACTGGCCTTCGACGCGCTGGCCCGCTGGGCTCCCTGGTATCCCGACGCACCGGCGGTGCTGGCCCACGCCGTGACCAACCTCGCCGACCGCACCAGCTGGTACGCGGCGGCCAAGGGGCTGGTGACCACCGCAGCCGGCTCCGCGCAGGGGGCGCGTGGCCTTCGGGGGGCGCTCTACACGCTGGCTGAGTTCCCGGACGACAACGACACCGACGGTGAGGAACGCCGTGACCGTCCCGCCCGCCGCCGTATCGAGTACCTGGTCGCCTGCCTCGCCGAGCACGCCAGGTCGGCCGCCGGATCCGTCCGGCCCGCAGCCCTCGCCGCCGTTGAGCTCCTCGCGCAGTACGACGCCTACGTCGCGCAGGCCGCCGCCGTCGCGGCCTGCCACCTGGATCTGGACGCGGAGTCCCCAGGGTTCGACCGGCTGGCCGCCCTGAGCGCCGGGCGTCCCGCGCTCGCCGCCCGTACCGCCCGCGAAATCGGTGAACGCCTGGAGCGCCGGGCCCAGGAGGGCGACCCTGAAGTGCTGCTGTCCGAGGTCCGGCGGCTGACCGCGCACGGCGGCAGTGCCGAGGGCCTGCTCGCCGTCTCCGTCACCGGGGCGCTCGGCAGCCGCACGGGCTGGGCCGCGCCCTGGCGGGAGCAGCTCAGGGCCCTGCGGCGGCATCCGGTGGCCGATGTGCGGGACGCGGCGCTGGAGGAGGTGACGGCATACGAATAGGGGGCTTTCGATGCATCTCCGACGCGGCGGAGACGCATCAAAAACCCCCACGGTATGAACCGTCGGTCGGCCGATGAGCGGTCAGCCGGCCGCGCGAGCCGCCATCCGTGCCTTGCGGGTTGCCAGCTTCTCGTCGAACTTCAGGGCCTCGGCGTCCAGGCCGCGCATGTACATGCCGAGCTCCTCCTGGGCCTGGAGGCCCTCGGGGCCCAGGCCGTCCAGGTCCAGGACCTTGAGGTGGCGGAGGACCGGCTGGAGTACGTCGTCGTGGTGGATGCGCATGTTGTAGACCTCGCCGATCGCCATCTGCGCGGCGGCACGCTCGAAGCCGGGCATGCCGTGGCCGGGCATCCGGAAGTTGACGATGACGTCGCGGACGGCCTGCATGGTGAGGTCGGGGGCGAGTTCGAAGGCGGCCTTCAGCAGGTTCCGGTAGAAGACCATGTGCAGGTTCTCGTCGGTCGCGATGCGCGCCAGCATGCGATCGCAGACCGGGTCGCCGGACTGGTGGCCGGTGTTGCGGTGCGAGACGCGGGTCGCGAGCTCCTGGAAGGCGACGTACGCGACCGAGTGGAGCATCGAGTGCCGGTTGTCCGACTCGAAGCCCTCGCTCATGTGCGCCATGCGGAAGGACTCGAGCTTGTCGGGGTCGACCGCGCGCGAGGCGAGCAGGTAGTCGCGCATCACGATGCCGTGGCGGCCCTCTTCCGCGGTCCAGCGGTGCACCCAGGTGCCCCAGGCGCCGTCGCGGCCGAAGAGGCTGGCGATCTCGTGGTGGTAGCTGGGCAGGTTGTCCTCGGTGAGGAGATTGACGACCAGCGCGATCCGGCCGAGCTCGGTGACCTTGGACTGCTCCTTGTCCCAGGCCTCGCCGTCCTCGAAGAAGCCGGGGAAGTTGCGGGCGTCGCTCCACGGCACGTACTCGTGCGGCATCCAGTCCTTGGCCACCTTGAGGTGGCGGTTGAGCTCTGTTTCGACAACTTCCTCCAGCGCGTACAGCAGTCGAGCGTCGGTCCAGGCGGAGGACGGGCTGCCGAGGTGAGGGGAAGTAATCGTCATGGGTGCTCCAGGGGGACGGAACGAGCGGTGGGCCGAACCTACGGCATCGTAGGCTACGAAACCGTAGGTTACGACACCGTAGGTTAAGAGCGCTATAAGGGCACCCTCAGTCGGCGTATGTACCCTGATCAGCGGGATCATCACCAGAGGCCGTGTCTTCCGTGGACCCGCAGGTCCCCGGCGGGGCGGGCGCACCGGTCAGGCCGTTCAGGCGTAGAGCTCCCGAAGCCGGACCGAGAGGCATGTCACACAGCCCTCGAGCTTCTCGAACTCGCTGATGTCCACGAGGACGGGTTCGTGGCCGAGATCGGCGAACAGTTCGGCGGTCTTGGGCGCGCTCGCCGCCATGAGCAGTTTTCCGCCGCCCAGGAGTACGACGTGGGAGCCGGACTCCTCCGGTACCGACAGGAAGCGCGGGAACAGCGACGGCGTGTCCACGAGCGGCTCATGCCCGACGACCGTGCCGTCGGGCAGCGCGGTGACCGCCGACTTCAGGTGCAGCACCTTGCTCACCGGTACGGCGACGACATGGGCGCCGAGCGGTTCGAAGGCGGCGCGCAGCTGGTGGATGCCCGCGGCGTTGGTGCGCCCGCCACGCCCCACGTACACCGTGTCGCCGATCTTCAGGACGTCGCCGCCGTCCAGGGTGCCCGGCTCCCACACCCAGTTCACCGAGCAGCCGAGCCGGGCCACGGCCTCCTCGACTCCGGCGGTCTCGTCGCGCCGCGACTCCGCGCCCGGGCGGGCGATCAGCGCCACGTTGCGGAAGACGACCACCGTGTCCTCCACGAACACCGAGTCCGGGCAGTCGTCGGCGGGCTCCACCTCGACGGTCTCCCAGCCGTGCGTGCGCAACGCCTCGACGTACGCCTCCCACTGCCGCATCGCGAGCTCGGCGTCGACCGGTTCCCGCTCGATGTGCGTGACCAGTCCTTCGGCCAGACGGGGGCTGGGTCGGCGGATGAGGGCCTTCTGGCTGGGCACGCGCGGGTCTCCGTATCGCAGGGAATCGCAGTGGATGTCGGGCTCATCATGCAGCGTGCCCCCGCCTCGGCGACAGCCCCCATCGTCAGGCCCCGCGTC
>NZ_JAAKZY010000266.1 GCF_011045015.1 Streptomyces scabichelini
GCCGCCGAGCGGACCCCACCGTCGACCGCGCCTCGCGCTGCGAAAGTCCCACCTGGACCGCCGCCTCCACCAGCGGCTCGACGAGTTCGTCGCCGATCCCGTTCTCGTACGCCCGGCAAGCCGCCCAGAAGAGGCGGGTGTTGCGTTGGCCCTCGTGGGCGGCGGCGACGAACTGGACCAGGCCCTGGCCGTGCTGGCCCGCTGATGACGGCGTGGGGTGGTGCGTCTGGGGCGGGGGCGTGAGCAGGCGCAGGAGGGCGCGTGGGCAGGGCGCGGGCGCCAGGTGTGAGGTGCCCGGAGCCGTGCTGTAGACGCCGTGTGCGGTGCGGGAGCCGGGGCCGACGAGGTAGCCGCCCGCGCCGCGGATGTCGATGCCGGGGGCGAGGCGGCCCGCCGAGTTGGGGACCACGATGTCGGGCGGGCCGCTCAACCACAGGTGGCGGCCGCCGCTGGGAGTCAGGACGACGACTGTTTCCGGGATCGTGAACAGATGGCGCAGGGCGAGTTCGCGCAGCGCCGCCGAGGAGTCGGTGCCCGACTTGGTGTCGAGGTCGATGCCGATGAGGTGGTGTGGCTCAAGACCGCAGGCGATGCCGTAACCGGTGGCCCAGGGGGCGGCGGCGAAGAGCTCGCGGATGCGTTCCGGCTCGGTCGAGGCGTCGTACACACCGTGCCCGAAGCGGCCGCACTCACCGTGGCAGGGCGGCGCAGTCGGGTCGTCGCGGTGCGGTGAGCGCAGCGCCGGGAACTTGGTTCGGGACAGCGGGATGACGGCCAGTCCGCGTTCGGCGGCTGACAGCGCGTGTGCAAGGGCCAGCGTCGTGGCCTGCCGGTCGATGGTGGCCATGCCTCTATGTTCGTACGGGTGTTCGAAAAAGGGAAGAGGGAGAGGCCTCGTGGGAGCGGCCGAAGAGCTTGGCCGAAAACATGCCGGAGCGCTTCAGCCCTTGCGTCCCTTGGGTTGAGCTGCCCCTAGCCTCCTGAGCTGGAGCTTTGAGGGCCTGAAGGGGGTTTATCGACAAGTCATCACGCTTGCGAGCGAATCGCGGCTTCCGGGGTGGTTCGCCGGGGATTCGGTGGGCAACTCTGGACTCGCGACGTCGTGACCAAGACCGAGGCGGTCGACCAACTGCCTGGGAACAAGCCGTACTCAGCCGGTTCTCACCGGTGCGTACTCCCGCTTCTGGAGGAAGACACATGGCAAGCACCCGTACCGCCCGCGTTCTCGCCGCCGTAGCCGCCCTGCCTCTCGCGGCCGCCCTCTTCTCGGGTGTCGCGGCAGCCGACAACGGAGGTTTCGCGGACGACGGATCGAACGCGGCAGTCGCGACGGCTGACGACAGCGGTGTCGGCGGCGACAACTACGGCAACTCGTCCACCACGCAGCAGCAGGCGGTCGGTTCCGGCGCCTCGAACCAGAGCAACACGGCTCAGGCGAACGGCGATGCGGCCATCAACCAGGGCAACGAGAACGTGGTCATCAACTTCACCGAGCTCTGGTGAGCCGGGGACCGTCGAGTCTGGGGTCCCGGCGGTCCTGCTCCCCGGTGGAGCTCCATGGGGTGTGACGCGTCTGCGCGGCGGTGCTTCGGTGCCGCCGCGCAGGCGTTTTCGTACGCGGCCTTCAGGCGCGGTGGAGCGCGCCGGTGACCTTGACAGTGGATGGTATCTGACGGACAGTCAGAAACCCTTCACCTTCGTCTCTCATCGTCTCTCGCTCGTACGAGCTCCGGGAGGGCCGCCGCGTGCACCTCGCCCCCACCGAGCGCCAGCAGCGGCTGCGCGCCGAACTCCGTACGTACTTCCGGCATCTGATGCCGGACGGGCCGCCGACGCCCGCCGATTCGGGACGGCAGCGAGCGCTCCTGCGGCGGATCGGCGCCGACGGGTGGCTGGGGCTGGGCTGGCCGGTGGCGTACGGGGGCCAAGGGCGCGGCGCCGACGAGCAGTTCGTGTTCTTCGACGAGGCCTACCGGGCTGGCGCTCCCGTCTCCATGGTCACCCTGAACACGGTCGGGCCGACGCTGATGAAGTACGGGACCGAGGAGCAGAAGGACTTCTTTCTGCCGCGGATTCTGCGCGGGGACGTCGTGTTCGCGATCGGGTACTCGGAGCCGTCGGCCGGAACCGACCTCGCCTCGCTGCGGACGCGCGCCGTGCGCGAGGGCGGGGACTGGCTCGTCGACGGGCAGAAGGTCTTCACCTCCAACGCGCAGAACGCCGACTGGATCTGGCTCGCCTGCCGCACCGACCCGGACGCGCCCAAGCACAAGGGCATCTCGATCCTCCTCGTGCCCACCGACACCCCCGGTTTCTCGTGGACACCCATCGAGACGGTGGGCGGGCTGACCACGACGGCCACGTACTACGACGGGATCCGCGTCCCGGCGGCCAACCTCGTCGGCGAGGAGAACGGCGGCTGGGCGCTCATCACCAACCAGCTCAACCACGAACGGGTCGCGCTCGCGGCGATCGGCATGCAGGCCGAGGACTTCTACGCCGCCGCGCTGGCCGCGGCCCGTACACCCGATCCAGTGACCGGGCGGCGCAGGGTTGACGAGCCGTGGGTGCGGTCGAGGCTGGCCGAAGTGCATGCCCGGCTGGCGGCATCGCGCCTGCTCAACTGGCGTTTGGTGGGGGATGTCGGGGCCGGTCGGCTGGCGCCCGGCGATGCGAGCGGCGTGAAAGTCATGGGAACCGAGTCGGCCGTCGCGGTGTATCGAATGTGTACGGAAATTGTGGGAGCGGACGCGCTGATCCGCTCCGGTTCGCCGGGGGTGTTCGGGGACGGCGAGCTGGAGCGGATGAACAGAGCGGCGCAGATCAACACGTTCGGGGGCGGGGTGAGCGAGGTGCAGCGGGAGATCGTGGCGACGATGCGGCTCGGGATGACGAGGGGGCGGCGGTGAGCGAGGAGTTCGGCGGGGACCTCGATGCGCGGCTGAAGGCGTTTGAGGGGCGGGCGTCCACCATCGCGGGAGTGGGCAAGGACCCGGTCAACGAACCGATGATCCGGCACTGGTGCGAGGCGATGGGGGACAAGAATCCCGCGTACGCGGGGCCGGATGCCATAGCTCCGCCGACCATGCTCCAGGCGTGGACCATGGGGGGGCTGTCCGGGCATACGCGACGTTCGGAGGCCTACGACGAACTGCTCGGGCTGCTCGACGGCGCCGGGTACACCTCCGTGGTCGCCACCGACTGTGAACAGGAGTATCTGCGGCCGCTGCGGGCTGGTGACGAGATCACCTTCGACTCGGTGATCGAGTCGGTCTCCGCGCGCAAGACGACCAAGCTGGGTACGGGGTATTTCGTCACGACGCGGATGGATGTACGGGCGGGGGGCGAGCCGGCGGGGACGCATCGGTTCCGGATCCTCAAGTACGCGCCGGCGGTCCGGAAACCAGGAGTCCCGGAGGATGCGTCACCTGCGACCGAGGCCTCACCTGCGACCAAGGCCTCACCTTTGACCGAGGCGACTGCTTCGGAGGCCTCACGGCCCCGGCGGCCCCGTCCCGTCGTCAACCGTGACAACGCCGGTTTCTGGGAAGGCGTGTCCCGGCACCGGCTGCTGATCCAGCGCTGCGACGGCTGCAAGACGCTGCGCTTTCCCTGGCTTCCGGGGTGCAACGCGTGCGGGTGCCTGGAGTGGGACACGGTCGAGGCCAGCGGTGAGGGGGCCGTGTACTCGTACGTCGTGATGCATCACCCTCCCTTCCCCGCCTTTACCGCGTCCGATCACGCCGGTGCCGCGGCGGGGCCCTACGCGGTCGGGCTGATCGAACTCGCCGAGGGTGTGCGGATGATCAGCAACGTGGTCGGGGTGCCGCACAGCGAGGTGCGGATCGGGATGCCGGTGCGGCTCGAATTCGAGCGGGCCGACGAGGAGTTGGAGCTGCCGGTCTTCCGTGCCGTCGAGGGAAGCGGGGGCTGACATGGACTTCACTCCTACGGAAGAGCAGGCGGCGGCCCGTGATCTGGCCGCGCGGATCTTCGGCGACCTGTCCACGCACGAGCGGCTCGCTGCCGCCGGGACGGGCAGTGACGCCGAGCTGTGGAAGGCGCTGTGCGAGGCCGGGCTCGTGGCCGCCGTCGAGGACATAGGGCTCCTCGGCTTGGTGCTCCTGCTGGAGGAACAGGGGCGGACGACGGCGCAGGTGCCGTTCGCGGCGAGCTGTGTGTACGGGCTGCTGGCGGTGTCGGCACATGGTTCGCCGGAGCAGCGGGAGCGGCTGTTGCCGGGCATCCGGGAGGGGACGGTGGTGGTGAGCGGGGCGCTGCGCGATGCGGCCGTACGGCAGGAGACGCCCGGGGAGTTGAGCGGCACTGTCGCCGCGGTGCCGTGGCTCCGCGACGCCACGCACGTCCTGGTCGCGGACGACGAGCACCGACTGTGGCTGGTGCGGACCGGGGACGCGGAATGTGTGCCCGTTGAGCTGACGGCGCCCTGGTCGGCGGGGCGACTGACGCTGAACGGCACGCCGGCGGAGCGGCTCGGCGACGCGACGGAAAACGAGGGGGCGTACGAAAGAAACGAGGGGGCGTACGAAAGAGGGGTGCGCCGGGACGGGGCCCATGAGGGTGGGCCGTACGAAGAAGGGGTGCGTGACGGCGGGGCTTATGACGACGTGTTCGCCACCGCCCGTACCGCCTTCGCGGGACTGCAGGCCGGGGTGTGCGCGGGTTCGCTGGCTCGGGCGGTGGAGCACACCAACACCCGGGAGCAGTTCGGGCGGCCGCTCGCGGGCAAGCAGGGGGTCCAACTCCGGGCAGCTGACGCGTACATGGACACGGAGGCGATACGGGTCACGGCCTACGAGGCGGCGTGGCGGCGCGACGACGGGCTGGAGTACACCCCACACGCGCTGACCGCCGCGTGGTGGGCGTCGGAGGCGGGGCAGCGCGTCGTGCACACGGGCCAGCACCTGCACGGCGGCATGGGGGCAGACCTCGACCATCCCGTGCACCGGCACTTTCTGTGGGGGCGGCAGCTGGACGCGTATCTGGGATGCGGGAGCGAAGTGCTCCAGGAATTGGGGGAGTTGATCGTGCACGGAGAGATCGCGCACGGGGAGGGGGACGCATGAACACCGACGTCGAGCGGGTGCGTGTCGGTGACGCGCTGCCGCCGCTGGAGATCGAGATCACCCGCACGCTCATCGTCGCCGGGGCCATCGCGTCGCGCGACTACCAGGACGTGCACCACGATGCGGAGCTCGCCCGGCAGAAGGGCTCACCGGACATCTTCATGAACATCCTGACGACCAATGGTCTGGTCGGCCGCTTCATCACGGACCACTTCGGTCCCACGGCCGTCCTTCGCAGGGTGGCGATCAGACTCGGGGTGCCCAACTACCCGGGCGACACCATGGTGTTGACGGGAACGGTCGAGGAGGTTGTCGAGGAGGCCGAGGGCGAGACGGTCACCGTGAGGGTCGTCGGGGCCAACGGCATCGGCAAGCACGTGACGGGGTCGGTGACTGTGACGGTCCCGGCCCAGGCGCAGGCCCAGGCCCAGGTCCTGGTCCCGGCCCAGGCCTCCGTGGGTGGCACGCTTCCGGACAGCGCCGCCCCTGCGTCAGGGAGCCGGTCATGAGCGTACGGACGAGAGACGCCCTCGGCGGACGGGCGGCGGTCGTCGGGATCGGGGCCACCGAGTTCTCCAAGGACTCGGGTCGCAGTGAGCTGCGGCTGGCGGTGGAGGCGGTGCGGGCCGCGCTCGACGACGCGGGGCTCACGGCGGCCGATGTGGACGGCATGGTGACGTTCACGATGGACACCAGCCCGGAGATCACGGTCGCCCAGGCGGCAGGCATGGGGGAACTGTCCTTCTTCTCGCGGATCCACTACGGAGGCGGGGCGGCCTGCGCGACCGTCCAGCAGGCAGCGCTCGCGGTGGCGACGGGGGTGGCCGAAGTAGTCGTCTGCTACCGGGCGTTCAATGAGCGGTCGGGGCGGAGATTCGGGTCCGGGGTACAGCACCGGGAGCCTTCGGCCGAGGGTGCGGCGCTGGGCTGGGGCTTGCCGTTCGGTCTGCTCACGCCCGCGTCCTGGGTGGCGATGGCGGCCCAGCGCTATCTGCACACGTATGGGCTGACGCCAGAGGCGTTCGGCCATGTCGCGGTCGTGGACAGGAAGTACGCGGCGACCAATCCGGCGGCGTACTTCCATGGCAGACCGATCACGCTCGCCGACCATGCCGCCTCGCGCTGGATCGTCGAGCCGCTGCGGTTGCTGGACTGCTGCCAGGAGACCGACGGCGGCCAGGCCCTCGTCGTCACCTCGGTGGAGCGGGCGCGCGATCTGCCCAATCCGCCCGCGGTGATCACGGCGGCCGCCCAGGGTGCCGGCCGGAGACAGGAGCAGATGACCAGCTTCTACCGCGACGATCTGACGGGACTGCCGGAGATGGGCGTGGTGGCGCGGCAGTTGTGGCGTACGTCCGGGCTGACGGCGGCCGAGATGGACGTGGGGATTCTGTACGACCACTTCACGCCGTTCGTGCTGATGCAGCTGGAGGAGTTCGGGTTCTGCAAGCAGGGTGAGGCGGCGGACTTCGTCGCCGAGGAGCGGATGCCGCTGAACACGCACGGCGGGCAGCTCGGGGAGGCGTATCTGCACGGGATGAACGGCATAGCGGAGGCGGTACGGCAGGTGCGCGGGACGTCCGTGAACCAGATATCCGACGCCCGCCGGGTGCTGGTCACGGCGGGCACGGGGGTTCCCACGTCGGGGCTGATCCTGGGGTCGGATGATCGGGGCTGACTCCGGGCGGCGGGCTGCCTTCGACACCGGTCCGTCGGGTTGGCACTACTCCTCCGGGACCCCGCAGCGCTCCGTACTACTCCTGTGGGAGCCATCCCTCAGGGGTGGACCCTCAGGGGAGCGGGCCTTCACGTCCACCTTCAGGAGGTGGAGCCAGCCCCACTCCTACAACCTGAGGCGGACAAGGCTTCGGGACCTCCGGCCGATCCGCTGGCGTAGGGGGCGATCCTAGCGTGGAGCCATGACCACACCCGTCTGCACCAGCGCTTCGAACGCCGCTACGCCAAGGGCACAGACCCTCGCGTACCCGTCGTTCGCGTCGTACGTGAAGGCCCGCCAGCCCGTGCTGCTGCGTACCGCGCGCTCGCTGACCGCGAACCCCAGCGATGCCGAGGATCTGTTGCAGACCGCGCTGACGAAGACGTACGTCGCGTGGGAGCGGATCGAGGACCACCGGGCGCTCGACGGCTACGTGCGCAGGGCGCTGCTGAACACGCGGACGTCGCAGTGGCGGAAGCGGAAGGTCGACGAGTTCGCGTGCGACGAGCTGCCGGAGCCCGAGGCTCCGCCGGCCGGGGACCCGGCCGAGCAGCAGGCGCTTCACGATGCGATGTGGCGCGCGATCATGAGGTTGCCGGCGCGGCAGCGGGCGATGGTCGTCCTGCGGTACTACGAGGACCTGAGCGAGGTGCAGACGGCGGAGGTGCTCGGCGTATCGGTCGGCACGGTCAAGTCGGCGGTGTCGCGTGCGCTCGGCAAACTGCGGGACGACCCGGAACTGGGACCTGTCCGCTGACCGGTGCGGCTGACCGTGCGGTTGACCGGTGAGGTCGAGCTGGCCGGTGCGGCTGATCGGTAAGCGCCGGACGGGTTGATCAGTACTCGGCAGTGCTCGGCAATGCTCGACCGCGCCCACGCACGCCGTTCTACCCGGCAAGGCTGCCCGTCCACGAACACCGGCCCGCTCGGCAGACTGCCCGTCCACGCACGCCGGCTCGCCCGGCAGTACTCGACGGCGCTCACGAACGCCAGCCCGCCCGGTAAGACTGCCCGTCCACGCACGCCGGCCGCCCGGCAGTACTCGACGGCGCTCACGAACGCCGGCCCGCGCGGCAAGACTGCCCGCCCACGAACGTCTGCCCGCCCGGCAAGGCTGCCCGTCCGGCCAAGCCGCCCACCAGGGAATCACCCCGCAACACAACCTGATCGATCATCCCCGGTTCTAGTGACATACCGCGCGGTATGTGCGCACAATCAGCCCCGAACGCTAACCCCACCGCGCAGGCAATGTCGCCCCGGGAGGACGCCGTGCAGAGCACGATGCAGGACGTACCGTTGCTGATCTCGAGGATCCTGACCCACGGGTCGACCATCCACGGCTCATCGCAGGTGATCACGTGGACCGGTGAGGGGGAGCCGCAGCGGCGGTCCTTCGCCGAGATCGGGGTACGGGCAGCCCGGCTCGCGCACGCCCTGCGAGGCCTCGGAGTCGAGGAGGGGCAGCCGACGGGAACGCTGATGTGGAACAACAGCGAACACGTCGAGGCGTACTTCGCGATCCCCTCCATGGGCGCGGTGCTGCACACACTCAACCTCCGGTTGCCCCCGGAGCAGCTGGCCTGGATCGTGAACCACGCCGCCGACCGCGTGATCATCGCCAATTGTTCGCTGCTGCCGCTGCTCGCGCCGTTGCTGCCGCATCTGAAGTCGGTCGAGCATGTGATCGTCTCGGGGCCCGGTGACCGTTCGCTGCTGGACGGCGCGTCGGTCCAGGTGCACGAGTACGAGGAGCTGATCGCGGACAAGCCGGAGACGTACGACTGGCCGGAGCTGGACGAACGCCAGGGCGCGGCCATGTGCTACACCTCCGGGACGACCGGCGACCCCAAGGGGGTCGTCTTCTCCCACCGTTCCGTCTACCTGCACTCCATGCAGGTCAACATGGCCCAGTCCATGGGCCTCACCGACCAGGACACGTCCCTCGTCGTGGTTCCGCAGTTCCATGTGAACGCCTGGGGGCTGCCGCACGCGACGTTCATGACCGGCGTGAACCTGCTGATGCCGGACCGTTTCCTGCAGCCGGGCCCGCTCGCCGAGATGATCGAGAGCGAGCGCCCGACCCACGCGGCGGCCGTTCCGACCATCTGGCAGGGGTTGCTCGGGGAGCTCAAGGCCAAGCCGCGGGACGTGAGTTCACTGACGCAGGTCACCATCGGCGGCTCCGCCTGTCCGCCCTCCCTCATGAAGGCCTTCGACGAGCTGGGCATGCGCGTCTGCCACGCCTGGGGCATGACGGAGACCTCGCCGCTCGGCACGATCGCGCGGCCTCCGGCCCAGGTGGTCGGTACGGACGAGGAGTTCACGTACCGCCTCACGCAGGGCCGTTTCCCCGCGAGCGTCGAGGCCCGGCTGACCGGCCCCGGCGGCGAGCGGCTGCCCTGGGACGGCGAGTCCGCGGGCGAGCTGGAGGTACGCGGTCCGTGGGTCGCGGGCGCGTACTACGGCGGCCACAGCGCCACCGAAGTCCTGCGCCCCGCCGACAAGTTCAGCGAGGACGGCTGGCTCAAGACCGGTGACGTCGGCACGATCAGCCCCGACGGCTTCCTGACCCTCACCGACCGCGCGAAGGACGTCATCAAGTCGGGAGGGGAGTGGATCTCCTCGGTGGAGCTGGAGAACGCGCTCATGTCTCATCCCGATATCGCCGAGGCCGCCGTCGTCGCCGTCCCCGACGAGAAGTGGGGCGAGCGCCCCCTCGCCACCGTCGTCCTCAAGGAGGGCACCACCGCCGACTTCAAGAGCCTGCGCGCCTTCTTGTCCGACGAGGGCAAGATCGCCAAGTGGCAGCTCCCCGAGCGCTGGTCGATCGTCGAGGCGGTGCCGAAGACGAGCGTCGGCAAGTTCGACAAGAAGGTGCTGCGCAGGCAGTACGCGAACGGCCAGTTGGACGTCACCCAGCTCTGAGTACGCAAGTACGTCAGTACGCCGGGAGGGGCGCCCCACGGCTCCCCTCCCGACGTACGCCCGCCTCAACCCCGTACGAGAACACTCAACCCCGTACGAGAGCACCTCACCGCCGCGCGGAAACCGAAGTCGTCACCCACCCCAGCACCAGCCACACCCCCGCGACCACGCACACGCCGCTCCACCCCCACTGTGCGAAGGCGCTTCCGGCCAGCGCGGAAGCGACCGCGCCGCCCGCGAACCCGGCGACCACATAGGCGGTGTTGGCGGTCGCGGGCGTCGATGTCGTGGTGAGCGCCAGCGTCTGGTTGGCGATGTGGGAGGCGACCAGCGCGGCGTGGATGACCACCGCGGCCACGCACAGCGCCCACAACACCTGTCCACCCAGCCAGAACAGCGGCACGGACACGGCGGCGAGCAGATACGCCGACCGTACGACCTTGGCGGCGCCGAAGCGGTCGACCAGCCCGCCCGCCACCGGCGCGACGGCACTCGCCGCGAGCCCGAAGAGACCGAAGAACCCGGCGGCGGCGGTCGACAGGTCATATCCGCCGTCACCGTCGGCGCCGGTGAGCAGCAGCGCCAGCGAGGTCCACAGCGCGCTCCACGCTCCGAACATCCCGGCCTGTCGCAGGCTCGCGCGCCACAGGTCCGGCGACTTCCGTACGACTCCGGGGAGCGCGGCCAGGCCGGAGAAGAGCGGGCCGGTGCGCGTACGCCGCTCGGCGGGCAGGGCGAGGGCGGTCGTGAGACCGAGTACGGCCGTGAGGACGGCGGCCCCGACGAAGACCGCGCGCCAGCCGAAGGCCTGCCCGACCAGCCCGCCCACCACTCGGGCGGCCACGATCCCCGCGAACAGCCCGGCGATGACCGCCGCGACATGCCGCGCCCGCCGGTCCGCGGGGGCGCGTTCGGCGACGAGGGGTACCAGCAGTTGCGGTACGACGGTCGCGGCGGACGCGACGAAGACGGCGGCGGCGAGCGCGGTGGTGCCGATGGCGAGAGCGGCCGCGACCAGTGCGGCCGTGGTGACGAGGGAGAGAACGGCGACGAGCCGGCGCCGGTTCACGCTGTCGCCCAGCGGGGCGAAGAACAGAAGTCCGGCCGCGTATCCGAACTGTGCGACCGACGCGATCCACGCCACCGCCGACGGGGCGGAGCCGAAGTCGCGGGCGATGAGCGGGAGCAGCGGGGCGGCGAGATAGATGTTGGCGGCCGTGACGGCGGAGCAGACGGCGATGAGGCTGAGGAAGAGGGCGGGGGACCTGCCGGTGGCCGGCCCGGGTGCGCGCAGGCGAGGGGCGGCGGTGGTGGCAGAGGGCATGGACACGGACGGAACTCCTTCTAACCAACTGGTTGGTTGCAAGGGAGTCTGCGCCTGCCTCCCATCCCCTGTCAACCAAACAGTTGGTTACTTGCTCGGCTACCCTGTCCTCATGGCAGCAAGAGACCCCGAGGCCACCAAGGCCCGGATCTTCGAGGCGGCGGTTGCGGAGTTCGCCCGCTACGGCATCGCGGGCGCCCGTATCGACCGGATCGCGGCCGAGGCCAAGGCCAACAAACAGTTGATCTACGCCTACTTCGGCAACAAGGCGGAGCTGTTCGCGCACGTCCTGGAGAAGCGCCTGCTGGACCTGGCCGTCGCGCTGCCCGTCGACCCGGACGACATCGACGGCTGGCTGGACCGCCTCATCGACTACCACATGACCCACCCCGAACTCCTGCGCCTGCTCTTCTGGGAGGGCATCGAGTACGGCATGGCCGAGCTGCCGCACGAGGCCGAGCGCCAGGAGCACTACGAGCGCAAGGTCGCCGCCTTCGCCGACGCGCAGGCCCGGGGCGTCATCACCGACGAGATCCCGGCCCCCGAGCTGCTGTTCATGCTGGTCGCACTGGCCGGCTGGTCCGCCGCGGTACCGCAGATGCGCCGCATCCTGGTGGGCGGCGAGGACGCCGACCGCGAGCGGCTGCACGCCTCGATCCGAGCGGCGGCACGCCGGATCACTGCCCCCTGACGCCTTCGTATTCGTACGAGGGCTGATCGCGTACGACGATCAGACGATCAATTGCCGATCCGTGCCAGCAGGTCCACGATCCGGCTCTGCACCTCGGCGCTGGTCGAGCGCTCGGCGAGGAACAGGACCGTCTCCCCCGCTGCCAGACGCGGGAGTTCGGCCTGGTCGACGGCGGCGGTGTAGACGACGAGCGGCGTGCGGTTGAGCTGGCCGTTCGCGCGCAGCCAGTCGACGATTCCGGCACGGCGGCGGCGTACCTGCATCAGGTCCATCACCACGAGGTTCGGGCGCATCTGCGCGGCCAGGGTGACGGCGTCCGCGTCGGACGAGGCCCGCGCGACCTGCATCCCGCGCCGCTCCAGCGTCGCGGTCAGCGCGAGCGCGATCTCCGCGTGCTCCTCGATGAGCAGTACGCGCGGCGGGTGCTGCTCGCTGTCGCGGGGCGCCAGCGCCTTGAGGAGTACGGCGGGATCGGCGCCGTACGCCGCCTCACGCGTCGCCTGGCCGAGCCCCGCCGTCACCAGTACCGGAACCTCGGCGGCGACCGCGGCCGTACGCAGCGACTGGAGCGCCGTGCGCGTGATCGGACCGGTCAGCGGGTCGACGAAGAGCGCGGCGGGGAAGGCGGCGATCTGCGAGTCGACCTCCTCGCGCGAGTGCACGATCACCGGGCGGTAGCCGCGGTCGCTCAGCGCCTGCTGGGTGTGGACGTCCGGAGCGGGCCAGACCAGCAGCCGGCGCGGGTTGTCCAGCGGCTCCGGGGGCAGCTCGTCGTCCATCGGCTGCGGCTGGGGCTGGTTCGCGACCTCGACCGCGCCGCCGGGACCGTCGAGCGGCTCGGGGCCCTCGTCGGCGTTCTTGTCCGGGGCCCCTATGGCGTACGAACGGCCGGGGCCCTCGGTGGCGTCGGCCGGCCGGGACGGGGGCGTGGACTGCTGGGGGTGCGGGCGGGCCGCCGCCTCCGGGTGCTCGGCGGCGGGCTCGGGGACGGGCTCGTTGCGGGTGCCGAGCTTGCGGCGGCGGCCGGAGCCGTTGGTCGCGTGCGGGGGAGGCGTTGGGGCTTGGGCCTGGCCTTGGGGCTGGGATTGCTGCTGAGGCTGAGACTGAAGCTGCGTTTGTGGCTGGGGGGCCGCCGAGAGCGCGGGCTGGTTCGGCTGGGGCTGCTGCGCATCGCTCATACGGCGGCCGAAGGGGACGCCCTGCCCGAGCGTGCGGACGCTGAAGGCGCGGCCCTGGGTGGAGTTGGGGTCCATGGGTGGTGCGGGGGC
>NZ_JAAKZY010000267.1 GCF_011045015.1 Streptomyces scabichelini
CCTCCGCGAAGACCTCCGCCGCCCCCACCTCCGGGAAGGCCTCCGCCACCCGCTCCTCCGCGAAGGCCTCCATCGCCTCCGCCTCGCCGCCGACCAGGTCGACGCCGCGACCCCACCCCACCGCGACCGTTCCCTGGACGCCCTGCGCGCCTTCGCGATACTCGGCATAGTGCTCGGCCACTGGCTGGTGACGGCGCTGGTCGCGGACGGCGGCACACTGCGTACGTCGAGTCCGCTGGCGTACCTGCCATGGCTGGCCCCGGTCTCCTGGGTCTTCCAGACGCTCGCCGTGTTCTTCCTGGTGGGTGGGCATGTGGCGACCAGGAGCTACGAGTCGGCACGGGCCCGGGGCACGTCGTACGGGAAGTGGCTGGGCACGCGGCTGTCCCGGCTGTTCGGGCCGGTGGCCGCCGTGCTGGGCCTGTGGACCGTGGCCGCGGTCTGCCTGCTCGTGACGGGGACGGGCGTGTCGACGGTGCACACGCTGCTGAAGCTCGTCCTGTCACCTCTGTGGTTCCTGCTGGTCTTCGCGGGGCTGACGGCGCTGACTCCGCTCGTGGCCCGGATCAACCCGCTGTGGCCGCTGGCCGTCGTTCTCCATGTGGACCTCATGCGCTTCGGGCTCGGCGGCCCGGCCGGGCTGGGCTGGATCAATGTGGCGGCCGGCTGGCTGGTGCCGTTCACGCTGGGCGCGGCCTGGACCCGGGGCGAGCTCACCCGGCGCTCCGGGTGGGTGCTGCTGATGGGTGGCGCGCTGACGACGGCGGTGCTCGTCGCGTGGGCCGGCTACCCGGCGTCGATGGTCGGCGTCCCGGGCTCCGCGGTCTCCAACCTCAACCCGCCGACGCTGGCCGCCGTCACCTTCGGCCTGGCTCAGTGCGGTCTGGCGCTTCTCCTGCGGGAGCCGCTGCGCCGGGCGATGCGCCGCCCCCTGGCGTGGGCGGCGGTGGCGTTCGTCAACCTCTCCGCGATGACGATATTCCTCTGGCACCAGACGGCACTGATGTCGGTCACCGCGACGGGTCTGTTCGCCGGCCGTCTCCCGGGACTGCACACCACCCCCGACAGCCTGGCCTGGGTCCTGGCCCGTTTCGCCTGGCTTCCGGTCTTCGTCCTCGCCCTCATGGTGTGCTGGGCAGCCTTTCGCTCCTACGAACAGGGGCGCCGTCGGCGCGGTGGGCGCATATCGCGCGTGGTCCACGTACACCGTGGCAGGGCGGAGTCGAAGGGGGTCCCCCGTGCCTAGGGTTGCGCTGATGAGTGCGGTGGAGAAGCGCCTGACGCGGGGACTGCGGGTGCTGCGCGAGGATCTGTGGACCGGGAAGGCGGACCCGCTGCCGCCCTCAGTGTGGTTGCGCTGGCTGCCGCATGGGCTGGTGGTCCTGGTCGCGATCGGCACCACCATCGCCAACGGGGATCAGTTCGGTGACGGCTACAACCTGGGTACGGAGTACGCCCTGGTGTGCGCGCTGGCCCAGGGCGCCGCGGTGGCGATGGCGCTGCGGTGGCCGGTCCCGGCGTGGTGGCTGTCGATGGTGGTCACGGTCGTAGTGGCCATGGGGGCCCGCACCCAACTGCTCGCCGATCACACTGCGTTCAACAGCCCCTGGCCGTGGGGCCCGCCCAGTCTGGTCGCGCACGCAGTGGTGCTGTTCCTGCTGGCGCTGCGGGTGCCCGCACGTGTGGCCGCTGCGGCCCTGGCCCTGACCGCGCTGGTCACCTGGGTGATCCAGGGACTCATCGGTGCCGCGAACTACTCGTCGACGGGCACGCTGGCCGTGGCCCTGTTCGCCGGCGTCGTCCTCCTCGGCAGCGCCCTGCGCGGTCGCCGCGTGGCCCGTACGCAGCTCGTCGAGCAGGCCGGTATCACCGCCGAGGAGCGCGCCCGCCGTACGGTTCTGGAGGAGCGCAACCGCATCGCCCGCGAGCTGCACGACGTGGTCGCGCACCACATGTCGGTCATCTCCATCCAGGCCCAGGTGGCCCCTCACCTGGTCGAGAATCCTTCCGACGAGCTCAGGGAGAACCTCGACGGGATCCGGCAGAACGCGCTGGAGGCGCTCACCGAGCTGCGCCGCGTACTGGGCGTACTGCGATCCGAGAACCCCGACGACCCGTACGGTCTCGGCGCCCCCGGCACGGGAACCGCCCCCGACGCCCCGCAGCCCACCCTCGACCGCCTTGAAGTGCTCGTCGAGAACACCCGCGCCGCCGGTCTGACGGTGGCCACCGAGATCAGCGGCGAACCGCTGCCGCTGCCGCCGGGCGTGGAGCTGTCCGCGTACCGGATCGTCCAGGAGGCGCTCAGCAATGCGTTGCGGCACGCGCCGGGTTCCGAGGTGCGCGTGGAGCTCACGCACTTCCCGCGCGGTCTGCAGATCCGGGTCATCAACTCCGCGCCCCGGCGCGTCGCCCCGCCGTCCCCGGGCGCCGGACACGGTCTGCTCGGGATGCGGGAGCGGGCGATGATGCTAGGTGGCACCCTCATGGCGATGGAGACGTCCTGCGGCGGCTTCACGGTGGCGGCCTTCCTGCCGCGCTCCGGAACGGCCTCCCTCGACGACACTGTCTCCGACAACTCCACAGATCCCACGGGAGAGACTCCATGACGAGCGGCGCCATCCGCGTACTCATCGCCGACGACCAGCAGATGGTCCGGCAAGGCTTCACGGTGCTGCTCGACGCGATGCCCGACATCGACGTGGTCGGCCAGGCGGTCGACGGCCTGGACGCGGTCACCAAGGTCGCCGAACTCGCCCCGGACGTGGTCCTGATGGACATCCGCATGCCCCAACTCGGCGGCATCGAGGCCACCCGCCGCATCACCTGCGAGACACCGCGGATCAAGGTGCTGGTGCTGACCACGTTCGATCTCGACGAGTACGTGTATGACGCGCTGCGCGCGGGTGCCTCCGGCTTTCTGCTGAAGGACGCGTCCGCCGACAAGCTGGCGGAGGCGGTCAGGGTGATCGCCGCGGGGGACGCGCTGCTCGCGCCCGGGATCACGCGGCGGCTGATCGCCCAGTTCTCCCGCCTCGACGGGGCTCCTCGCGCTCCGCTCAAGGAGCGGATCGGTGATCTGACCGAGCGCGAGACGGAGGTTCTCGCCCTCATCGCGCAGGGTCTGTCGAACGCCGAGATCGCCGAGCGGCTGGTGGTCGCCGAACAGACCGTGAAGACCCATGTGGGCCGCATCCTGGTGAAGCTGGGGCTGCGGGACCGGACGCAGGCGGCGGTGTTCGCGTACGAGTCGGGTCTGGTACGGCCTTCCGGGTACTGAACGCCCTGGGAGACCCGTAGTACCTGAGAGGGATCCCGGAGGACCATTCTCACTGGTGACGACCGCGAGCCGCCCGCCGCCTACTGTTTTGAACGTGACCGAGACGACCCAGACGCAGATGACACCCCCGCAGGGCGGAGACAAGCCGCACAGTCCTGAGTACCGGCTGGCCGTGGACGCCCTGCACGGGCTGCGGCAGGACCTGTTCCACGACGCGTTCGCCTACCGCCCGCTGCCGCGCATGAGCGTGAACGGCCGGATCGCCCGGCGGCTGCCCGGGCGCCTGCGGGAGTACGCGGCGTGGGCCCCGCACGCTTGGGTGACGTTCGCCGGCGTCGTGGCGTGGTTCATCGCGGACGCCAAGAACGACGCCGGGGATTTCGGGGGACTGCTCTCCGGCCTCCTCTCGCTGACCGCGGTCCTGCTGACCCTCGTCAGGCCGGCCGGCGCCTTCTGGGTCTCCTGCGCGGTGACACCGATCACCGCGGCGCTCGGCAGCACCTGGGGCGAGTGGCCGTGGCTGCCCGGCGCTTTCGCGACTCACCTGGTGGTCCTCACGGTCGTGGCGATCCGCACGCGGCCCCGCACCGCCTTGTGGATGTGGGCTCTGACGGCGGTCTACGGGATCTTGGCCGTAGGTCTCTTCGGGAGTGGCTACGGCGGCAGCAACACTCCGGCGATGCTGGTGACCTCAGGCATGATCCTCTTGGTCGTGGCCGTCCGCCAGATACGCAACGCGGCCGAGCGGGAGGTCACCGCCCAGCAGACCGTCACAGCGCACGAGCGCTCCAAGCGCACTCTCCTCGAAGAGCGCACCACCATCGCCCGTGAGCTGCACGACGTGGTAGCCCACCACATGTCGGTGGTCGCGATCCAGGCGGAGGCCGCGCCGTACCGGGTGGAGAACCCGCCGCCGGAGCTGGAGCACGCGTTCTCGGTCATACGGGAGAACGCGGTGATCGCGCTCTCCGAGCTGCGCCGCGTCCTCGGCGTCGTACGAGCGGAGGACTACGAGGCCCCCGACGCCCCGCAGCCGACCCTCGCCGACCTGGACGCTCTGCTGACCAATGTGCGCAACGCCGGTCTGACCGTCGAGAAGGTGGTCACCGGAGCCGTCCGCGAACTCCCGCAGGGCATAGAACTGTCCGCGTACCGAATAGTCCAGGAGGCGCTCAGCAACGCGCTGCGGCACGCGCCGGGCGCCTCGGCCCGCGTCGAGGTCGGCTATGTGCTGAGCGGTCTCGGGCTGCGGATCGTCAACAGTCCGGCGACCGAGCTGGTCAAGCCCTCGCCCGGGGCCGGGCACGGAATCACGGGGATGCGGGAGCGGGTGACGATGCTGAACGGCGAGATGACGGCGGTCGCGACGGACGACGGGGGGTACGAGGTGACGGTGTTCCTGCCGGTGCCCGCCTCCGCCACGGAGAACGCAGAGGGCGCAGCATGACCATCCGGGTGCTGATCGCCGACGACCAGATGATGGTCCGCGAGGGGTTCTCGGTGCTGCTCGGCGCGATGCCGGACATCGAGGTCATCGGCGAGGCGGTCAACGGGCGGGATGCCGTGGACCGGGTGCGGGAGCTCGCCCCCGACGTGGTCCTGATGGACATCCGCATGCCCGAGCTGAACGGCATCGAGGCGACCCGTGAGATCGTCGCCGCGGACGGTGGGGCCAAGGTGCTGGTGCTGACCACGTTCGATCTCGACGAGTACGTGTACCAGGCGTTGCGTGCCGGGGCGTCGGGCTTCCTCCTGAAGGACGCCTCGGCCCGCCAACTCGCGGACGGGGTACGGGTGGTGGCGGCCGGCGAGGCCTTGCTCGCGCCGTCTGTCACCAAGCGGCTGATCACGGAGTTCTCGAAGTTGTCGGAGCAGCCGCGCCTGTCGGCGACGGCGCGGGCGGCGTACGGAGATCTGACCGAGCGGGAGACGGAGGTGCTGGTGCTCATCGCGCAGGGGCTGTCCAACGTGGAGATAGCCGAGCGGCTCGTGGTCGCGGAGTCGACGATCAAGACCCATGTGAGCCGGATCCTGGTGAAGCTGGGGCTGCGGGATCGTACGCAGGCGGCGGTGTTCGCGTATGAGGCGCGGTTGGTCACGCCGGGGTGAGGGCGCGGCTGGTCACGCCGGGGTGAGGGGGCGTGCTGCTCTGCGGCGGGCGGAGGCCGGCGAGCGGAGGGCCGACTCTGGCGGGCCGTGCCGCGGCAGGCTAGCGTCCCTGCATGGCAGCCCTTTCCGAAACCGCGTTCGACCCCTGGGACCCCGGGTTCGTCGCCGATCCCTATCCCGCCTACGCCGAGCTGCGTGCCCGGGGCCGGGTGCACTACTACGAGCCCACCGAGCAGTGGCTGGTGCCGCACCACGCGGATGTGTCGGCGTTGCTGAGGGACCGGCGGCTGGGGCGGACGTATCAGCACCGGTTCACGCACGAGGACTTCGGGCGGACGGCGCCGCCGGCCGAGCACGAGCCGTTTCATGTGCTCAACGACCACGGCATGCTCGATCTGGAGCCGCCGGACCACACGCGGATCAGGCGGCTGGTGTCGAAGGCGTTCACGCCGCGCACGGTCGAGGGGCTGCGTCCGTACGTCCACAAGCTGGCGGACGAGCTGGTCGCGGGCCTCGTCGCGGACGGCGGCGGCGATCTGCTGACGATGGTCGCCGAGCCGCTGCCGGTCGCCGTGATCGCCGAAATGCTCGGCATCCCGGAGTCCGACCGCGCGCCGCTGCGGCCCTGGTCGGCGGACATCTGCGGGATGTACGAGCTGAATCCGTCGGAGGAGACGGCGGCGAAGGCGGTCCGGGCTTCGGTCGAGTTCACCGAGTATCTGCGGGAGTTGATCGCGGATCGGCGCAAGGAGCCGGGGGACGATCTGATCTCGGGGCTGATCGCCGCGTACGAGGAGGGGGACAGACTCAGCGAGCAGGAGATGATCTCCACCTGCGTGCTGCTCCTCAACGCGGGGCACGAGGCGACGGTGAACGCCACGGTCAACGGCTGGTGGGCGCTGTTCCGCAACCCGGAACAGCTGGCGGCTCTGCGCGGCGACCGCGGACTGTTGTCCACAGCTGTGGAAGAGCTGATGCGGTACGACACCCCGCTCCAGCTCTTCGAGCGCTGGGTGCTGGACGAGATCGAGATCGACGGCACGGTGATTCCGCGGGGGAGCGAGGTGGCGATGCTCTTCGGTTCCGCCAACCATGACCCGGCGGTCTTTACGCGGCCCGAGCGGCTCGACCTCGCCCGCGCGGAGAACCCGCACATCTCGTTCAGCGCGGGTATCCACTACTGCATCGGCGCGCCCCTGGCCCGTGTCGAACTGGCCGCGTCCCTGGGCGCGTTGCTCGACCGGGCACCGGCACTCCGCCTGGCTGCCGAGCCGGAGCGAAAGCCGAACTTCGTCATCCGCGGCCTGAAGGAGCTACTCGTGGAGGTCTGATTCCGGGGCCGTGGCGGCGGCCGTGGCCCGGCGGCGCCTGCGCACCATACGTATCAGCAGCGCACAGGCGAGCGCGGGGAGGGCGGCACCGGCCGCCACGACGAGCGGCAGCTCGGTGAGCAGCACGCTGTAGTCCGTGCCCTCCCCCTCGAACCCGCCGCCCATATGCCGTCGCGTACGGTCCGACGATGCCCAGACGAGCGCCGCCACCGACGCCCCGGCCGCCGCCAGCACGCATCCTCCGCAGGACGCCGCGCTTTCCCCTCGCTCCATGCCGCAAGGGACGCGCCTGGTGCGTCATGAGTTCCCGTACGGCATCCCGTACGGCGCCCCTCGACCGGCTACGACCGCTACTGCGAGTCCAGGGACGCCGTACGTCCGTGAGGACCGCCGTCAGGTGCTCATGTCCCGGCGTCGCAGGGCCGTCAGGCCCGCCGTGACGAAGACGGCCGAGAGGGCCGTGAGGACGAGTACCGGTGTCCATGTCATGTCGCCGCCCGGCAGCTTGGGGAGGTGGCCGAAGGGGGAGAGGTCCAGCACGGACTCGGGGAGGTCGAGCGCGGGGCCGATCCAGCCGAGGAGCAGTGCGGCGCCCGCCACACCCCATGCCCCCAGTGCCACCTGCGGCGATGCGCCGTGCAGCAGCACCGCGAGGCCGCCGATGGCCCAGATCGCGGGGAGCTGGACGAGACACGCGCCGAGGATGGGGCCGAGGTCCTCGCCGTATCCGGCGGTGAGCCCGAGCCCGCCGAGCAGCATGATCAGCACGGCCCCGCCGAAGGCGATGACCAGGTGCCCGGCCGCCCAGCGCAGCCGTCCCACCGCGTTGGCGAGTACCGGCTCGGCCCGCTGCGAGGTCTCCTCGCCGTGCAGCCGCAGTACGGACTGGACGATGTAGAGCGCGGCGACCATGCCGAGCATGCCGACCATCGTGGCGAGGAACGCGTCCGTGATGCCGGACTGACCGCCCATCCGCTCGATGATCTCGCGGGTCCCCGCGTTGTCGCCGACCAGATCCGTCGCTCCCTTGGTGATCCCGCCGAAGGCGGCCCCGGCGGCGAAGAACCCGAGGCTCCAGCCGAGCACGCTGCCGCGCTGGAGCCGCCAGGCCAGCGCACCCGCCGTGCCGAGGCGGCCTGCGGCGGGTCCCGGCCGGGTCGGCAGGAAGCTCATGCCGACATCGCGGCGGCCGGCCAGTTCGTACGCGGCCACGCCCTGGATCGCGACGGCGGCGACGAACAGCAGGAGCACCCACCAGCGTTCGCCGGCGAAGGCCCGCAGGTTCTCCAGCCAGCCGATCGGGGAGAGCCAGGTCAGTACATGCGAACCGTCGTCCGAGGCGGAGTCGCCGGCGGCCCGCAGCACGAACGCCGCGCCCAGCAGTCCGCCCGTCAGCCCCTTCGCGAGCCGTGCGCTCTCAGTGAGCTGGGCGGCGATCGCCGCCATCGTGGCGAAGACCATGCCGACGCCGGCCGTGCCGAGCCCGAGGGCCAGTGCGCCCGACGAGCCCTGCCCCGCGAGTCCGCCCGCGATGAGCAGCGCGAGCGCCGCGTTGGCGACGAACGCCGCGAGCAGCGCCGCGGTCAGCGGGGCCCGGCGCCCCACCATCCCCGCGGAGACCATCTCCTGGCGTCCGCTCTCCTCCTCGTCCCGGGTGTGCCGGACGACGACGAGCAGGCTCATGATCGCGGCGAACACGCCTGCGTACGCGCCGATGCGCCAGGCCACCAGGCCGCCGATCGAGTCGTTGAAAACCGGCCCGTACGTTGCGCGCAGTGAGCTGTTCGTGGCCATCTGCCGGGGTACGTCGGCGCGTTCGGCGGCGGTGGAGTACAGGCTCTCCAGCGAACCCGGCATGGAGACCACCATCAGCGCGATGATCGCCACCCACAGGGGGATCATCACCCGGTCCCGGCGCAGTGCGAGCCGCAACAGGGCGCCGGTGCCCGCGAGTTGACGCCCTCCGCCGATCCGAGGGGTGAACTTGCCGACCGTAAGGGCGGTCATCGTGCCATCGCCTCGTCTTGGCTGCTCCTGCTGCTCTCGCTGCGTACGTCTTCCTGGTAGTGCCTCAGGAACAGCTCTTCCAGCGTCGGCGGCGTCGAGGTCAGGGACCGTACGCCCGACTCGGTCAGCGAGCGCAGTACCGCGTCCAGCTGGTCGGACTCGACCTGGAGCTTGACGCGCTTTCCCTGGATGTCGAGATCGTGGATGCCCGGCAGGCGGGAGAGGCCGTCGGGCGCGCCCGCGAGTTCGGCGGTGACGCTCGTACGGGTCAGATGGCGCAGGTCCGCGAGCGATCCGCTCTCGACGGTGACGCCCTTGCGGATGATGCTCACGCGGTCGCAGAGCTCCTCGACCTCGCTGAGGATGTGCGAGGAGAGGAGGATCGTGCGGCCGCGGTCGCGCTCCTCCTCGACGCAGCTCTGGAAGATTTCCTCCATCAGCGGGTCGAGGCCGGAGGTCGGCTCGTCCAGGATCAGCAGGTCGACGTCCGAGGCGAAGGCGGCGACGAGGGCGACCTTCTGGCGGTTGCCCTTGGAGTACGTGCGCCCCTTCTTCGTCGGGTCGAGCTCGAACCGCTCGATCAGGTCGGCCCGCCGTGCCTTGTCGAGTCCCCCGCGCAGCCGTCCGTACAGGTCGATGACCTCGCCGCCGGACAGGTTCCGCCACAGCGTCACGTCGCCGGGGACGTAGGCGACCTGGCGGTGCAGCTCCACGGCGTCGGTCCACGGGTCCCGGCCCAGCAGCTGGGCGGCGCCGGAGTCGGCGCGCAGCAGGCCCAGCAGGACCCGGATGGTGGTGGACTTCCCGGAGCCGTTCGGGCCGAGGAAGCCGTGCACCTCGCCGGTCTCGACGTCCAGGTCGAGACCGTCCAGAGCGTGTGTCCTGCCGAACGACTTGTGCAGTCCGGAGACAGTGATTGCCTTGGTCATGCTTCAGAACGTACGCTTCTTTCAGAAATTTGTGAAGTTAAGGAAGCGTTAAAAGGCCGGATAGACTGAACGGGTGGCGCGCGAGCGGGGGATGAGCAGGGGAGATGATGCAGGGATGGCGGAGCCGGAGGCGTCGGGGCGTGACGCGGAGGCCGTGTCGAAGTTCGTCGAGTCCTTCGCGGCACAGCTCGTCGAGGCCGGCATGCAGCGCATGGCCGCACGGGTCTTCGCCGCGCTCCTCTCGTCCGACGAGGGCGTCATGACCTCCGCCGAGCTGAGCGAACAGCTGCGGATCAGCCCCGCGGCGGTCTCCGGGGCGGTGCGCTACCTGGCGCAGACGCACATGGTCTCGCGCGAGCGGGAACCCGGCTCACGCCGGGAGCGCTATCGCGTGCACGGCGACCAGTGGTACGAGGCCCTGACCAACCGTGAGGCCATCATCAAGCGTTGGGAAGGGGCCTTGCGTGAGGGCGTCAACAGCCTCGGCGTCGACACGCCGGCGGGACGCCGCATGGCGGAGACGCTCGCCTTCTTCGAGTTCATCGAGGGCGAGGTCGCGGACATGATGGAGCGCTGGCGGGTCCACCGGGAGAAAATCTTCGGCCAGGGCGGCTGAACGCGGGCGGCGGCGCCGAAAAAGGCCGCCAGGGCGACCATTGCGACGAGATGCTGTGTCCGTATGGCGAGCCGGAATCCCGCTGTGTGATTGAGTCAGCTCGCAGGTCTGGGCGTTAAATACTTGTCAACCAGACCTTTGGAACGAACGTCTGCGTTAACTCTCCTTCCGTACGCGTTCCGGACGTGGACGCCGTCGGCAGGCCCTCGTACGGTCGCCGCATGAGCACCTACACCGCGACCCTCGGCGGCCGGAGCTATCAGTTCTCCGGCCTGCCCCGGCTGCTTGCCGCCGCGAGCCCCGAGCGGTCCGGCGACCGGCTCGCCGGGCTCGCCGCCGAGTCGGCGCAGGCGCGGGTCGCGGCACGGTGGGCGCTCGCGGAAGTGCCGCTCGCGCGGTTCCTCGCCGAGCCGGTCATCCCGTACGAGAGCGACGACGTGACGCGCCTCATCGTCGACACGCACGACGCGGCGGCCTTCGCGCCGGTGTCGTCGCTCACGGTCGGGGAACTGCGCGAGTGGCTGCTGTCCGATGCCGCGGACGCGGCGGCTCTGACCGCGCTGGCGCCCGGCCTCACGCCCGAGATGGCGGCCGCCGTCTCCAAGCTGATGGGCAACGCCGACCTGGTCGCCGTCGCCCGCAAGGCGCACGTCGTCACCGCGTTCCGCTCCACGATCGGCCTGCCCGGCCGCCTCGCGACCCGCCTGCAGCCCAACCACCCCACCGACGACCCGGCGGGAGTGGCGGCCGCCCTGCTGGACGGCCTGCTCCTCGGCTCCGGCGACGCGGTCATCGGCATCAACCCGGCGACGGACAGCCCCAAGGCCGTACGGGACCTGCTGGAGCTGCTGGACGGCGTGATCCAGCGGTACGCGATCCCCACCCAGTCCTGCGTGCTCTGCCATGTGACGACGAGCGTCGACCTGATGGAACGTGGCGCCCCCGTCGACCTCGTCTTCCAGTCCATCGCGGGTACACAGGCCGCGAACGCGTCCTTCGGCGTCACGCTGGGCCTGCTGGACGAGGCGTACGAGGCCGCGGCTTCGCTGGGCCGGGGCACGGTGGGTTCGAACGCCCTGTACTTCGAGACCGGCCAGGGCAGCGCACTGTCCGCCGACGCGCACCACGGGGTGGACCAGCAGACGGTCGAGGCACGGGCGTACGCGGTGGCCCGCCGTTACGACCCGCTCCTGGTCAACACGGTGGTGGGTTTCATCGGCCCGGAGTACCTGTACGACGGCCGCCAGATCCTCCGGGCGGCCCTGGAGGACCACTTCTGCGGCAAGCTGCTGGGCCTGCCGATGGGCCTGGACATCTGCTACACCAACCACGCCGACGCGGACGACGACGACATCGCCACGATGCTGACGATGCTCGGCGTGGCCGGGGCGTCCTTCGTGATCTGCACACCCGGGGGCGACGACATCATGCTCAACTACCAATCGGCCTCGTACCACGACGCGTTGTACCTCCGGCAGGTACTGGGTCTGCGTCCCGCCCCGGAGTTCGAGGCGTGGCTGGACCGGATCGGGCTGCTGGACGAGGGGGGCGGGATACGGGATGTCACGGGTACGGGGCATCCGCTGACGGCGATCGGAAGGGAGCTGGCGGCATGATGGAACGTCAACTCCCTGGCCGCACGGCCGAGTCGGCGACGGACAGCGCCCTGTGGACCGCTCTTCGCCGTCACACCCAGGCCCGTATCGGACTCGGCCGGGCGGGGTCGGGGCTGCCGACCCGACACCGGCTTGAACTCCAGGCCGCGCACGCGGCCGCGCGGGACGCGGTGCACTCGCCCTTCGACCCGGACCTGGTCGCGGCGGGTCTCACGGGTGTCCCGACCGTACGTGTGCGCAGTGCGGCTCCGGACCGCCTCACGTATCTCCAGCGCCCGGACCTGGGGCGCCGCCTGCACGACGTCGACCGTGCCCATCTCCCGGTGGGTGACTGGGACGTGGTGTTCGTCGTGGCCGACGGGCTGTCCAGCCGGGCCGTCCATGAGCATGCGGCGGCGGTGGTGCGCGAGACGATGGCACGGCTGGAGGCGACGCGGCTGGAGGCGACTCGGCTGGAGGCCTGGCGGATCGCGCCGGTCGTCCTGGCCGAACAGGCCCGGGTCGCCCTCGGAGACGATATCGCCCACGCCATGGGCGCGACGATGACCGTCGTCCTGATCGGCGAACGCCCGGGCATGTCGGCGGCGGACTCGCTGGGCGCGTACCTGACGTACGCTCCGGCCCCGGGCACGACGACGGACGCGGACCGCAACTGCCTGTCCAACATCCGCCCGCCCCTGGGCCTGACCCACGAGACGGCTGCCACCAAGCTGGCATCTCTGATGCACCGGGCCCGCGAGCTTCGCCTCACCGGGGTGGGGCTGAAGGACGAGTCGGGCGTGCTGCCGGCGTAGCGCTGGGGCCGGGTGTTTTCGCCCCCGCCGCCCCTACCCGTCCCATCCCTGGGGCTTCGCCCCAGACCCCACCAGAGGGCTGCGCCCTCTGGACCCCCTCGGGGCTCCGCCCCGGACCCCGTTTCGGGGGCCAGCCCCCGGACCCCCGGTCCTCAAACGCCGGACGGGCTGAATTTCAGCCCGTCCGGCGTTTGAGGACGAGGCCGCCAGGCCGACAGCGGGGTCCAGGGGCGGAGCCCCATGGGATGGGACGGGTAAGGGCGGCGGGGGCGAGAAAACCCCACCCCCC
>NZ_JAAKZY010000268.1 GCF_011045015.1 Streptomyces scabichelini
CCGTCGCCCCCTCGGCCATCCAGCCCAAGGGCGCGATGTTCACCACCTCCGGCCTGCAGGACATGCCCACCCCCCGGGCCCTGGCCACCGACGAAGTCGCCGACGTGGTGGACGAATTCCGCCACGCGGCCTCGGCCGCCATCGCAGCCGGCTTCGATGGCGTCGAGATCCACGGAGCCAACGGTTACCTCGTCCACCAGTTCCTCGCCGGCAACACCAACCAGCGCACCGACCGCTACGGCGGCCCGCTCGAAAACCGCATCCGCTTCGCGGTCGAGGTCGCCTCCGCGGTGGCCGACGAGATCGGCGCCGAACGCACCGGTGTGCGTCTCTCCCCGGGCAATCCCTACAACGACATCGCCGAACACGACACCCGGGACCTGTACCCGGCGCTCGTCACGGCCCTGGCACCACTGAACCTCGCCTACCTCCACCTGATCCACGGCGGCGACGCGGAACTCCTGCGCGGGCTGCGCCAGCTGTGGCCGACGGCCCTGCTCCTCAACCGCGCGGGAACCGACATCGACGCGCGCGTCGCCGACCTCGACGCCGGCCTGGCCGACGTCATCACGGTCGGCACCATGGCACTGGCCAACCCCGACCTCCCGGCCCGCATCCGCTCCGGCGCACCGCTCAACCAGGCCGACCCGGCCACCTTCTACGGCGGCGACCACCACGGCTACACCGACTACCCCACCCTCGCCGCGACGTTGGTCTGACAAGCACTTCGGACAGGAGAATTCCGATGTCCCACGACAACGTGGTCACAGTCCTCGGTGCGACCGGCACCCAGGGAGGTGCGGTCGCGCGTGCGCTGCTGGCCGACGGCGCCTTCGCTGTACGGGCGGTGACGCGCGACGGCGCGTCGCCGAAGGCACAGATCCTGGCGGGGCTCGGCGCCCATGTGGTGGAGGCGAGCCTCACCGACGAGGGCGGCCTGCGCCGGGCGTTCGACGGGGCGTACGGCGCGTTCCTCGTCACGCCGTACTGGGAGCACCGTTCGCCCGTGCGGGAACTGGCCGAGGTCGAGAACCTCATCAGCGCGGCCCAGGCGGCCGGTCTGCGGCATGTCATCTGGTCGACGCTGGAGGACACGCGGGAGGCGATCGTGGCCGACGACGACCGGATGCCGTTCATCGGCGACGGTTACCGGGTGCCGCACTTCGACGTGAAGGGCGGCGCCGCCGACGCTCTGTTCGCCAAGTCGGGTCTGCCCACGACGTACCTGTTGCTGTCCTTCTTCTGGGACAACCTGCTCACCCTCGCCAGACCGCAACGCGACCCCGACGGGACGCTCGCCTTGCACCTCCCCCTCGGTGACACGGCCGTCGCGGGCATCGCCTCCGACGACATCGGCCAGGCGGTGCTGCGCGTGCTGCGGCGGCCGTCGGAGACGATCGGCGCCACCGTCCCCGTGGCCGGCGAGCACCTGACCGGCGAGCAAATGGCGGCAGCGCTGAGCACGGTGCTCAGTGAGCCGGTGGCCTACCGCCCGCCCAGCCACGACCAGTTCCGCGGCCTCGGCTTCCCCGGCGCCGACGAGTTGGGAAACATGTTCCAGTACTACGCCGAGTTCTCCGGGTCCTACCACGGCCTGCGTGAGCGCGAAGCGACGCGCGCGTTCAACCCGGATCCGTTGAGCCTGACCGACTTCCTGGCCGCACATCGTGCCGAACTCGAAGCCTGACCGGCTGCTCGGCAACTCAGAGGAATATCCATGACCAGCGACAACAGCAGCCTGTTCAGTCCACCCGGAACCCCCGGCCACGCGGAAGCGGACTCCTCCTTCCAGCTCGCGGCACCGGTCAATCCCGCCGCGTTCACGGCCCGCTCGATCGACGACGTCGTCCGCGCCGCCGCACGCCGGGCGGGCGGCCGCTGCTGCTGAACACCACCGGCCACGCGATGGGCCGGACCGCCTCGCTGAACGGCTCGCTGGTGCTGCGTCCGCTCATCGACGCACCCGTCCACGTCCACCCGGAAACCCGGACGGCCCGCGTGCCCGCCGGCAAGACCCGGGGCGACATCCTGCCGTCGGGATGAACGGTTTCGTCATCTGGCCCGAACGAGACCACACCCGACAGATCAGCGCGTTTGCCGCCGAAGTCGTACCCGCAGTACGCGAAGCCCTCGCACGCAAGACCTGACCCCTCCGTGCGCTCGGGCCGGGCAGCACCCCCGGCACAACGGCACCAGCTGTACCCGTCAGAGTCCTTCCTTCCCCAGAGCAGCGTCTTGCTTCTCACCGGCCACAAAGGCGGCACGGTGAACTGCCCCTGTCCACCGCGCCCTCCACAACGCCGACCACCCAACGATGCCCGCATCCGCCGCGCGCACCGCAGCCCGCGACACCTCCACCGACCAGGTACTGGCCGAGCTTGCCGCCGGCTCCGCCGGCCCTCACGGACAGACGTTCCTGGTCTTTCTCTTCGACCCAGCCCCAGGTGATCCCATGAGCGACGAAAAAACGCCCCTCCCCGACGGATTCGAGAGCATCACCGTCACGGCGAACGGCACCCGGCTGCATGCCGTGGTCGGCGGGACCGGTGCACCCGTACTCCTTCTGCACGGCTGGCCCCAGACATGGCGAGCCTGGCGACACCTCATGCCGGCCCTCGCCGCGCACGGTTACCGCGTCGTCGTACCCGACCTGCGCGGCATGGGTGCCTCCGACCGTCCCCCGAGCGGATACGACAAGGACACACAAGCAGAGGACATGCGCGAACTCCTCGCACAGCTCGGCATCCACGGCGGCATCCGCGTCGTCGGGCACGACATCGGTGGCATGGTGGCCTTCGCCTACGCCCGTCGCCACCCCGAGGAAGTCGAACACCTCGTCCTCGTCGAACTCGCCCTACCCGGCTTCGGCCTGGAGCAGGCGATGGACGTGGCCTCCGGCGGTCTGTTCCACTTCGGCCTCTTCATGACCGAAGAACTGCCCGAGCTGCTCCTCGAAGGCCGGGAGAGCGACTTCCTCACCTGGTGGTTCGACTGGTTGTCCGCGGTACCCGGAACCTTCCCGCCGGAAGAGGTCGACACCATCGCCTCCTCCTACCGCGGATACGAGGCACTGCGCGCCGGCTTCGCGCACTACCGCACCCTCCTTGACGACGGCCGCGTCAACCGGGCCTGGCACGAAACCGGAGGAACCCTTCCCATTCCCGTACTCGCCGTCGGCGGCGAGCACAGCTCAGGCGCCCGACTCGCCGACAGCCTGGACACGGCCGCGCCGCACCTGACCGGTGCGGTGATTGCGGGCAGTGGCCACTTCGTGCCCGAGGAACGCCCCGAGGCCTTCGCCCGCGAGCTGCTCGCCTTCCTGGCGACCCCGCCCCGCCAGGCTGGCGGTGCTCACCGGTAGTCGGGCAGTCCCTGCACAACGGCGAAGCTCCTGGTAGACGATTCTTTCGCTCACCTCCGCCACGATCTTCGCCTGCTTGTCGGCCCGTCCTGATTGATCAGCCCAGCCGCACCTCGCGGTTCCCGACCGGTCAACTCCCAGTCCAGCGGCAGGAGACTGGGGCAGCTGATGGTGCCTTCCCGCGGCATGTCAGGCCCTGCTCGCCCGGTCACGTCCACGGACGTGGTGTACGGCGGGTTGTTGAGGCTGTCGCTGGTCGGGGTGGTTTGACCAGGCATGCGGGTGGCGTGGGACATGAAGGTGCGGCCATCGGATGAGCCTTTCGGACGTACCGATCAAAGCCCGTCCGTGGAGGTTCCCGATGACCGCTCCGCACAGTGTGTCCTTCCCCGAGGTGCTGGAGGACTATCTCGCCTCGGCGAGTCCCGATCTCGTCCGGCAGATGCTGACCACTTTCGCGAACGCGCTGATGAGCGCTGACGTGCAGGAACAGTGCAACGCCGAGTACCGCGAAGTGACACCGGAGCGCGTCAACCGCCGCAACGGCTACCGGCCCCGCGAGTGGGACACCCGGGCCGGGACCGTCGAGTTGGCCGTGCCCCGGCTGCGCGAAGGAAGCTACTTCCCCGAGTGGCTGCTGGAACGCCGCCGCCGTTCCGAGCAGGCTCTCATGTCCGTGATCGCCACCTGCTACGTGCGAGGAGTCAGCACGCGCCGGGTCGAGGGGATCGCCAAAGACCTCGGTGTCGCCCAGCTGTCGAAGTCCCAAGTCTCCAATCTGGTCAAGCACTTGGACGGGCAGCTGGATGCGTGGCGCAACCGCCCCCTGGATGCCGGCCCGTATGTGTTCGTGTGGGCCGACGCGCTGACCATGAAGGTCCGTGAGGACGGCCGGGTGGTCAACATCGCCTGCCTGGTCGCGGTCGCGGTCACCAGTGAGGGCCGCCGCGAGGTCATCGGCCTGGACGCCGTGACCAGCTCGGGCTTTCACGAAGGGTGAACCCAGTGCCGCGCGCCCCACCGCAGATGTGGTGGCAAACGGTCTGCCAGGGCCCGTCCTGCTCAGGGAGGTCTTGCCACAGGCGGCCGGTGCGGAACCAGAACATGACCGGCTCGAACTGGTCCAGCTCAAGCTGGTTTTCCGGGCCGGGTCCGAACTGCCCGATGGTAAATACAGTGCGGTCAACTTCCCGGCGTCATCGGTCAGTTCATGCGTCAGGCCCTGCTTCAGGTCCGTTCAGCGTGCGGCCGATCCGGTCGAGCGGGCATATTCGGTCGGCGTTTGGCCGTAGTGTTTCTTGAAGGCGCGGATGAAGTGGCTGCTGTCGACGAAGTGCCAGTGGGCGGCCAGTTCCGAGACGCTCCACCGGCCGGATGGCGATGTGAGGGCGAGCCGGGCTTCTTCCAGCCGCCGGTGGCGGATGTAGGCGGTCACCGACTCTCCTACCGTGGCGAACGCCCGCTGCAGGGTGCGTACGGAGACGTTGAGCTCGCGCGCCAGCATCGCCGGGGACAGCTCGCGATCGGCGAGATGGCTGTTGGCGAGGTCCTTCGCGGCCCGGGTGAGTGCGGGAGCCAACTGTGGTTCCACGTCGTCGAAGCGACGCACCGCCACGGCCTTGGCCAGTTCGATCAGGGTGCTGTGGGCGGCGTGCACACCCGCCGGGCCGAGGTCGGTGGCCGTCTTCTGGATCATGTTCGTGTGGGCCGTCAGCAGGCGCATCTCGGCCGAGTCCGCCGGCCCGATGACGGTCCGGTTCCCGAGTAGGGATCTGAGCGTCGCGGAGGGCAGGAAAAGGAACTGCGCCCTGGTGTGCGGCGCCGTCTCGAAGGGCATCCGCCGCCCGAAGTGCCGGAGGAGGAACTGCCCGGTCGGTACGGTGTGCTCGTCGCGGTCGGGCAGGCCGCCCAACGTCCATGCGCCGCGCCGTAGTACGTGGATCACCACCAGGTCCCGATCGCCGCCCGCGGGGTCCGCGACCCGGGTGGCCGACGCCATGTGGAGATCGGCGATCACCACATCGCACACCCGGGCGACGGATCCCTTGAGCCGGAAGTCGGCGACCGTGGCCGGGCTGAAGGCCGGCAAGGGAAAGACATCGCCGATCTGCGTCTGCCATCCACGACGGAAGGCATCGAATCCTCGCGGTACGGCACCCGGGACCCTGGAATCCACGACGAACGCCCCGCGCGACCCGTCGGTCTCCGATCCAGCGCTGTTCATCTCCGGTCGACCCACCCCGTGTTCGCTGTTCCGACGCTTTCTTGTGGCGCATATGTTCTGTCCGGACGCCGCTGTGGTTCAAGCGCGTGCTGTGCCGACCTTCATAGGCTACGGCGGTAGGCGCAAGCCCGGGCGGTTCTGGGTCCGGTGATACGAAACATCGAGACACTCGTAAAGCAACAAAAATCCAGCCACGTGGCCGTTGCCCAGGGTGCCCGTGGGAGGTCGCCAGGGCTCCGTTGTTCTCACGATCGGCCGGAATGATCACGTGAGTCCGAAGAGGGCTGGCGGCCGGGTCATGTCCCGCCCGTGATGATGCAGACCCTCGGCGATGTTGTCCCAGCCGGCCAGGTGGTGGACTGCTTGGTGCTGTTCGCAGTGCTGTGCCCGGAAGTGGACGGTGGGCGAACTCCTGTTACCCAGCCCTGCTGGGAGCCGTGCCACGTCCTGTCAGAGCTTGCGGGACAGCCATGTGTCGATGGTGTTGGTGGTGCTGTCGGCGTTGCGCTGGAGGGCCAGGTCGTGGCCGGCTCCGGGAATGGCCTTCACGTCGACGTCCGGGCTGGCCGGGTAGGCGGCGGTCTCCGCTTTGAGGGTCTTGTCCAGGTCAGAGGGGTCGAAATACAGGCCATCGTGCTGGCCCACGAGCGACAGGAGGGGAACGTCGACGCTCTTGCCGTACGCGTCGTTGCTCTGCTCGTCTCCGAAGGAAGTGAATTCTCCGATGGTGGCGGTCTGCTTGGCCGCATCGTCGGCCTTGACGGTGCTCAGGTCGGCATTGAACGGCCAGTAGAGCAGCTGGCGCATGCCGTCCCGGGTGGTGAGGGATCCGTCCGGTATCGCACGGTCGGTGAAGGCGGCGTCTTCGGCGGCGGGGTGCATCGCAGCATTGAACAGCAGCTGACCGGCGCCGGCGTGGTGCATGAATCCCGTGACGACGACAGCGTCGACGTCACGGTAGGTCGCGGCTTCCTGGATGGCGACCACGCTGCCCATGGAGTGGCCGACCAGTGCGACCGGCAGCCCCTTATGGGCGGCCTTCAGCTTGGTGACCAGTTGGTGGATGGTGGCGGAGTGAGTCGTGCCGTTCAGCTCGTCCGCGGCCGGCCTGCTGGAGTTGCCAGTTCCCAGGCGGTCCACGGCGACGGTGATCCAGCCGTCCTCAGCCGCCTCGCGGGCCTGCGAGATCCTGCCGCGGTCTGTCACGAGATCGAAATACCTGTGGTCATAGGTGACGCCCGGGATCATCACCTGGATGCCCCGCACGCGGGCGCGGGTCGGCCGGTATTCCACGGCACTCACCGTCTGGTCAGCCGGTCCGCTGCCGGTGAGTGAGACCTTTTCGGTGATCGTGTGGCGGGTGACGCCCGATGCACGCTCGGAGGCGGCCGACGCGTTTTGGGGCGCGACCGTGACGGCGGTGACGAGCAGCGCGGCGGACGCCGCGCCCACGGTGAAAAGGGCCACTGGGTTTCGGGGCTTGGTCGAGGACATGGAGAATCCTTGCTGTCTGGTCATCGTGGACTGTTCCGTGGCCTGGGCTCACTACTGGGCGGTCGGCATGCTCGTGGACGCCGGTGCCTTCATTTGCCCTCAAGAAGGCGGTCGAGATCCAAACCACGCGAGGAAAGGGCGGAGTGGTGGCGTGCGCCGACCATGCCGGCCGGGACGCGTAACGAAGTCACTGCCGTCCCGGCCGGCATGACGTTCCGCGGCTCCTGCTCTGGATCCGCGGCTCGACCTCATCGGGCGGACTCGCCCCGGGCAGGTTCAGCGGCCGATCTTGTCCAGCTCGGCGAGTTCCTCCTCGGAGAGCGGGAGTCCCGCGCCGGTGACGTTCTCGCGCAGGTGGGCCACCGACGAGGTGCCGGGAATGAGCAGAATGTTCGGTGACCGCTGCAGCAGCCAGGCCAGGGCGACCGACATCGGCGTCGCATCCAGCCGGGCGGAGACCGCGGTCAGCGCCGCGGACTGCAGCGGGGTGAAGCCGCCGAGCGGGAAGAACGGAACGTAGGCGATGCCCTTGGCGGCAAGGTCGTCGATCAGTTCGTCATCCTGACGGTAGGCGAGGTTGTACATGTTCTGCACGCACACGATCGGCGCGATCGCCTGCGCCTCGGCGACCTGCTCCGCCGTCGTGTTACTCACTCCCAGGTGCCGGATCAGGCCCTCCTGCTGGAGTTCGACGAGGGTCTCGAAGGGCTCGGCGAGCGAGCCGGGCCGGGGGCCCTGGGCGTCGCCGAGCCGGAGATTGACCACGTCGAGAGCGTCGACTCCGAGGTCCTCAAGGTTCTCCTGTACGGCGCGGCGCAGATCCTCGGGCCGCCGGGCAGGGGGCCAGCCGCCCTGCTCATCGCGGACCGCGCCGACCTTCGTCACGATGTGAAGTGATGCGGCATAGGGGTGCAGCGCTTCACGGATCAGCTGGTTGGTGACGCGTGGTCCGTAGGCGCCGGAGGTGTCGATGTGGGTGATGCCCAGGGCGGCGGCCTCACGCAGGACCGCGAGCGCACCGTCGTGATCGGCGGGCATGCCCATGACGCCGGGGCCGGCGAGCTGCATAGCGCCGTACCCGAAGCGGTTAACGGTCAGGTCGCCCAGGGGCCAGGTCCCGCCGGGCAGTGACGGGGAGGGTGTGTTCGTGGTCTCGCTCATGCCGTCGATGGTCACTCCCGGACAGGCATCGCATCCAATACCGATTCGGTGCACTGTCATACCCAGTGGGTATCACCGAGGTATGCTGGGGTCATGGACACCTTGGAGACCCGCGAGCTGAGGTACTTTCTGGCCGTCGCCGAGGAACTGCACTTCGGCCGTGCCGCCAAGCGCCTTGGCATGGCGCAGCCGCCGCTGTCCCGGGCGATTCAGCAGCTCGAGCGGCGCCTCGGCGTCGCCCTACTGCAGCGCAACCGCCGCGGCGTCGCCTTGACCGACGCCGGAGAGATGCTGCTGCACGAGGGCCGCGCGGCCCTCGACGCGACCACCGCCGCCGCCCGCCGCACCCGCCGCGTCGGCGGCGCCGACCGTCCGGGCAGCTTCCGCAACCGCCTGGTACTGGCGGTGAAGGCCGGCTCATCCCACGAACTGTTGCACAAGCTCCTCGACGCCTACGCGGTCGAGCCCGACGCCGCCGAGATCGAGGTACTGCCGAGCGGCACGTGCGAGCAGGGCGAGATGCTGCGTGACGGCCGCGCCGATGTGGCGCTCATGCACGCGCCGTTCAACTCCCTCACCGGGTTCGACAGCGAGGAACTGATGACCGAAGGGCAGATCGCCATCTTGCCCGCCGGCCACCCCCTCGCCACGCACAGGACACTGTCCCTCGCCGACATTGACAACATCCCCGATCTTCCGCTCGCCCGCTGGGCCCACGACGGTGCCTACCCACCCGGCCCGGGCCCCGAGATCCACGACCAGACGCAGCTGGCCCAGTTGATCGCCCTCGGTCGCACCGCGGCCGTCTTCCCCGACTCCGCCCGCTCCTGGCTGTGGGCCGAGCACACTGCCGTCCCCCTGACCGACGCGCCCCCCGTCGTCACACACCTCGCCTGGCCCGCGCACAGTCGCTCCCTCGCCCTCGCGGGGCTGATCCGCACAGCCACCCGGCTATGACCGGCCTCGGAGACCGTCGGATGACTCATCACAGCGTCCCCCTTTTGCCTTCATTGGGACTGTGAAAATTCAATGGCCCTGTTCCGCAGTCGGCAGCGCACCAGGCAGTGGACGCCTTGCCGAACCGTGCGAAACGGTGTTCACGGCATTAGGAACTCGGCACGGCAGGCACTTGAACCACAGCGGCGTCGGGACAGAACGTGTACGCCACAAGAAGGCGTCGGAACATCGAACACGAGGTGGATCACCGGAGATGAACAGCACTGGATCGGAGACCGACGGGTCGCGCGGGGCGTTCGTCGTGGATTCCAGGGTCCCGGGTGCCGTACCGCGAGGATTCGATGCCTTCCGTCGTGGATGGCAGACGCAGGTCGGCGATGTCTTTCCCTTGCCGGCCTTCAGCCCGGCCACGGTCGCCGACTTCCGGCTCAAGGGACGCGTCGCCCGGGTGTGCGATGTGGTGATCGCTGATCTCCACATGGCGTCGGCCACCCGGGTCGCGGACCCCGCGGGCGGCGATCGGGACCTGGTGGTGATCCACGTACTACGGCGCGGCGCATGGACGTTGGGCGGCCTGCCCGACCGCGACGAGCTCACCGTACCGACCGGGCAGTTCCTCCTCCGGCACTTCGGGCGGCGGATGCCCTTCGAGACGGCGCCGCACACCAGGGCGCAGTTCCTTTTCCTGCCCTCCGCGACGCTCAGATCCCTACTCGGGAACCGGACTGTCATCGGGCCGGCGGACTCGGCCGAGATGCGCCTGCTGACGGCCCACACGAACATGATCCAGAAGACGGCCACCGACCTCGGCCCGGCGGGTGTGCACGCCGCCCACAGCACCCTGATCGAACTGGCCAAGGCCGTGGCGGTGCGCCGCTTCGACGACGTGGAACCACAGTTGGCTCCCGCACTCACCCGGGCCGCGAAGGACCTCGCCAACAGCCATCTCGCCGATCGCGAGCTGTCCCCAGCGATGCTGGCACGCGAGCTCAACGTCTCCGTACGCACCCTGCAGCGGGCATTCGCCACGGTAGGAGAGTCGGTGACCGCCTACATCCGCCACCGGCGGCTGGAAGAAGCCCGGCTCGCCCTCACATCGCCATCCGGCCGGTGGAGCATCTCGGAACTCGCCGCCCACTGGCACTTCGTCGACAGCAGCCACTTCATCCGCGCCTTCAAGAAACACTACGGCCAAACGCCGACCGAATATGCCCGCTCGACCGGATCGGCCGCACGCTGAACCGACCTGAAACCGGGCCTGACGCATGAACTGACCGATGACGCCGGGAAGTTGACCGTACTGTATTTACCAAATGTCACCACCCCGCAGAACACCACGAGTTAAAGACCAGCACACTCGAAGACGATCATGGACGAAAACCCCGCCCGCTTCTTCGGACAGTCAAAGTACTACGGAGCGGCTTTGCCATCATGGTCACCATGAGTCAACGAGACCGCTCCCGTCCCCTGGCTGTGCAACACAACTTCAGCGACGATGAAATCGAGCACGGACTCAAAGCTGTTCGCCTCTACGCCAGTTTGAGACTTGGCGTTCGCGACGCGTCCCAGCCCAATGAGCACTATGCATCGTGAAGTTGCAGGTCTTGTGTCCTGCACGTGCCTCACAGCGACACTCCACGGTTCCCGTGGACGGTCCCCAGCACCACGCTGACCTGCGAGCTCACCGGCATCACAGAGGCATCGGCTTCGGCCGGAACGAACCCCACCAGCGTTCCGGACCGACATCAGCCCACGTCAGGGCACACAAGAAGCACCTCGGCGCACGCCACGGCATTTACCACGCCCCCGGCGCGCACCGAAGGTGCGCTGTATCGCTGACCCGAGAAGTCAGAGCTTCCGGCGGCGATAGCGCTCACCTGCTGACAGCTACGGAAATCGAGCATTCCCCGGCTCCGTATCTCCCATTAGTACTGCAGCCGCAGTTGCTGTGAAAGCGGCCCGCCATGCACGGTCATCGACCACGGCACCATGGCCTCGTGCATGGCGGACCGTACCTCGCAGTCGGGCTACTCGGTGATCAGCCCGCGAACTCGTCCGCGGAGCGGGCGTCGTGGGCCTTGCGCAAGGACAGGACCTCGTCCACGTGCTCCGCGGCCCAGGTGCTGATCGGCTCCACGACGGGCCGCAGGGAGTGGCCCAGCGGGGTCAGTTCGTACTCCACGCGGGGCGGGACCTCGGCGAAGACCGTGCGGGTGAGCAGGCCGTCGCGTTCCATCCCCCGCAGCGTGTAGGTGAGGACCTTGGGTGTCACGTGATGAAGCACCCCTCGCAGTTCGCTGAACCGCTTGGGGCCGTCACCCAGGTTCAGCACGATCAGCACCGACCACTTGTCACCGATGCGGTCGAGCACCAGCCGGGACGGGCAGCAGATCTCGGAGTCGTCGGCAGCTTCTTTCACCATACCCAAAGGGTACCTAAGTATCTTTGAAGTAACCAGTATCTCATTGATACCTTCTCGGTGATGGCGTGTGCGCGGCACACGCGATGACTACAAGGAGGTCATGGGATGCGCATCTTGCTGTTCGGAGCCACCGGGATGATCGGCAGCCGGATCGCTGCCGAGGCGGGCGAGCGGGGCCACGAGGTGACCGGTGCCACGCGCAACGGGAAGGACGGCACCCTCGCGGCGGACGCGAGCGACGCCGACACCGTCGCGCGCCTGGCGGCCGGCCACGACGCGGTGGTCCTGGCGGTGTCACCGCCACGGGGCGGCATCGAGGCCACCGAGTCACTGCTGGAGGTGGGCCGCGGCGTACTGGACGGCGTACGCAAGGCCGGGGTGCGTCGCCTGGTCGTGGTGGGCGGCGCGGGCATCCTGGAGGTCTCCCCCGGTGTACGGGTCGTCGACACCCCCGGGTTCCCCGAGGACGCCCTGCCGCCGGTTCGCGCCCAGGTGGCGCTATTCGAGCTTGTCCGGGACAACGCCGACGACCTGGAATGGACCTACCTCTCCCCGCCCGCGGTGATCACGCCGGGCGAGCGCACGGGCGCGTACCGGACAGGCGATCACCAACTGCTCAGCGACGGCGAGGGCAACAGCCACATCAGCACCGAGGACTACGCCGTCGCTCTCGTCGACGAGTTGCAGCGGGGCGAGCTCACCCGCCGCCTCGTCCACGTCGCGTACTGACCGGCTCACAGAAATGGAAGAGTTGGCACGTCACCGACACGTGTGGTGTGGGTTGCCAACCAAATATCAGAGGAGCACCACATGACGAACAACAACAGCACCGCCGACGCGGTCGGCGTAGTCGAGGCGTACATGCAAGCGCTGCAGATCAAGGACACTGACACGATCTTGCGGCTCTACGCCGACGAGGCCGAGATCATCCCCGAGAACTTGCCCAGCCTGCGCGGCCGCGACGCCGTTGACTCCTTCTACGCCAGCACCTTCGCCGCCATCGGGATGGAGGTCAACGTGGAGGTGGTCTCGACCGAGGTCTACGACGAGATCGCGATCGTCCGATCCGAGCAGCCCGTCACGGTGATTGCCGTGGCCGACGGCACTCGCACCCAGGCCTACTTCCGCGAGCTGTTCGTGCTGCGTCACACCCCGGACGGGTGGCGCATCCACAAGTACATGTTCTCCCAGAACCCGGCGCAGGCCTAGTGTCCTGCGCCAGAGATTCGTCGGCAGAAGCGGGCGAGGGAGTCGAGGATTTCTTCGGCTGTCTTGGTCCAGATGAAGGGCTTGGGGTCTTCGTTCCAGTCCTTGACCCAGGCGCGGATGTC
>NZ_JAAKZY010000269.1 GCF_011045015.1 Streptomyces scabichelini
CCCCCCACCAGTCGGCCCCCCGCCAGTACAGCTCGTTGTGCAGGCACCGCCCGGCGGCCGACGTGGCCCAGTTCGACACCTCGTACCAGTCGAAGCCCGCCCCCGACAGCACCTCGTCCGCGATCAGGTACCGGTCCGCATGGACGTCGTCGTCCGTCATCGGGACCTCGCCTCTGCGGATACGGCGGGCCAGCTGCGTCCCTTCCTCGACGATCAGCGCGTACGCGGAGACGTGGTCGGGACCCGCGCTCAGAGCCGCGTCCAGCGAAGCCCGCCAGTCGTCGTCCGACTCCCCCGGCGTGCCGTAGATCAGGTCCAGGTTCACATGCTCGAAGCCCGCCGCCCGCGCCTCGGCGACGCATGCCTCGGGGCGCCCCGGAGTGTGCGTACGGTCGAGCACCTTCAGCACATGCTGCCGGGCGCTCTGCATCCCGAACGAGACCCGGTTGAAGCCTCCGGCCCGCAGCGCGGCCAGATAGCCCGGATCCACCGATTCCGGGTTCGCCTCCGTGGTGATCTCCGCGTCCTCCGCGAGCCCGAACTCGTCACGGATCGCCCCCAGCATCCGTACGAGATCTTCGGCGGCCAGCAGCGTGGGCGTACCGCCGCCGACGAAGACCGTCCGTACCGGACGGGGGTCGTCGCCCAGGACCTTGCGGGCCAGGCGGACCTCGTCGATCAGGGTCGACGCGTAGTTGTCGCGGGAGGCGAGCACGCCTCCGCTGCCCCGCAGCTCGGTCGCGGTGTACGTGTTGAAGTCGCAGTACCCGCAGCGCGTCGCGCAGTACGGCACATGAAGATAGAACCCGAGGGGGCGCGAGGCCGCGCCCGCCAGGGCGTGCGCGGGCAGCGTCCCGTCGTCGGGGACGGGCTCACCGTCGGGAAGTGCGGAAGGCATGCCTTCCATTGTCCCGTACGCGCACGCGTGCCCCGGCCTGGTGCTCGCAAGCCCCACCTACTCCGCCTGCAGCACCAACAGCGCAAGATCGTCCTCCGGCGGCTTCGGGCCGAACTCGTGGACCAGACGCCGGATCCGCTCGGCGATCAGTTCGGCGCTCAGGCCGGCGCAGCCGCTGAGGACGGTCGCGAGACCCTCGGCGTCGTCGAACTGCCGCGCTCCGCTGCGCCGCTCCGTCACGCCGTCCGTGACACAGAGGAGGCTGTCGCCGGTGCGCAGCTCGAAGGTCTCGCACGTGTACGTCGCGTCCTCGAAGACGCCGAGGAGGGTCTGCGGCTGCGCCACCTCGCTCACCACCGTGCCGCAGGGTTCCAGGACCAGGGGCAGCGGATGCCCGGCGGAGGCGACGGTGCAGTGCACACCGCCTTCGAAGGGGACCAGCTCGCCGTACAGAAGGGAGAGGAACCGGTGCTGCGGGCCCTCGTCGGCGAGGCCCTGGCCGCCGGCCGCCACCAGGGCCCGGGCGGCGGCGTCCGAGGTCTCGGTGGCGTCGTCGAGGAGCAGCTGGTTGAGGCGGTCGAGGACGTCGGGCACCTGGTAGCCCTCGCGGGCAAGCAGCCGCAGCCAGGGCCGGGCGAGGCCGATGACGACGGCGGCCTCGGGCCCCTTGCCCTGGACGTCGCCGAGCGCGAAGCACCAGCGTCCGTCCCCGGCCGGGAACAGGTCGTAGAAGTCACCGCTCGGTCCGCCCTTGTCGCACGGTTCGTAGACGAGCGCGCTGCGTACGCCGGGTATTTCGGCGACCGCCCCGGGCAGCAGACCGCGTTGCAGTACGCGGCTGATGGTGGCCTGGCGCGCGTACTGCCGGGCCGCCCCGATGGCGAGCGAGACCCGGCGGCTGAGGTCTTCGACGAGCCCGGTGATCTCGTCGGGGAAGCGGATGAGCCCGGCCCGTCCGATGACGAGCGTGCCGAGCGGCCGTCCGCCCGCGATCAGCCGGTACGCGAGTGCCGTCCCGCTGGCGGCGCGCGCATCGAGCGCCTCGCCGGGCCAGGGCATGGGGACGGGTCCGGAGCGTGCCGATTCGGGCAGTCGCGGCGGGTCCTTCTCCAGGAGCAGGCGCAGTTCCTCTATGCGGTTCTCGCTGCCGTGCCATACGCGGGCGAGCCGTGGCCCGCCGACGACGCCCCCGTCGGAGCGGGCCGCGGCCTCGTCCTCCAGCCACACCGCGCACCAGTCGGCGAGCCGCGGCACGAGCAGCTGCCCGGTGAGCGCCGCGACCAGGTCCTCGTCGAGCTGTCCGGCCAGCAGGTCGGAGGCCTCGGCGAGAAAGCAGAGGGCACCGCGGTTGAGCCACTCCTGGTCCTGTACCGGCACGCTGCGCCTGGGCGCCGGGGCGAGGATCTCGGCGGCCCGCAGTCCGCGCCGCAGGGCGTGCTCACCGGCGTACGCCTCCGGCTCCGCCGTCTCCTCGACGGCCGCGACCCCGTCGACGGGCAGCCGCGCCCACACGGTCTTGGTGCCGGTGCGGTAGGTGATCCCCCAGGCCTCGGAGAGCGCGGAGACGAGCCGCAGACCGCGCCCGTACTCGACGGTGTCGTGCGGCCGTTCGACACCGTCGTCGCGCAGCACGCGCGCGGGGTGGTGGTCGGCGACCTCGACGACGAGGACGCCGGCCGGGCTCTCGCAGTGGTCCTGCGAACCGTCTTCGAGCCGTGTCTCCAGCTCTACGTCCGTGCCGGCGTGCACGACCGCGTTGGTGACGAGTTCGCTGACGGCGACCACGGCGTCGTCGACGAGGCGGTCGGTGATGAACTCGGCGCCGGGCAGGGCGAGATCGGTCCACTCCGCGAGCGCGGTGCGGACGAAGCGGCGGGCGGCTCCCGGCGCGAGAGGGTTGCCCGGCAGCGACGTACGCGCGGTCGGGCGCGGGCGCGCAGGCGTACGCGCAGGCGTATCTGTAGCACGGGACATGGTCTCCCGTCGCGTTGGTGTGGCCCCCACTGAGCGGCTCCTGAGCAGTTCGGTCGAATAGGCCTCAGGCGGCAGCGACAGAGTGACAGACTGACGGCGCCCATAAGCGCCGAGTTACCGAAGTGGGCCAGCATGAGTGAGAACAGTGCTACGCGTGTGCTCGAAGACGGACAGATTCGGGCATCAGATCTGCGTCCTCTGCTCGCCGCCATGACCGCTGCCCGGGACGGTGACTTCACGAAGGTGCCGGAGTCGGGTCAGGGCCTGGTGGCCGAGCTCAACACGGTGTTCAACCAGATCATGAGCCGTGACGCCCACTTCAACTCCGAGGTGCAGCGCGTCCGTCGGGAGCTGGTGCGCCACGGCCGGCTCGACGAGCGGCTCTCCGCGAGCCCGGGTCAGGGCCAGTGGACGACCCGGATCGACGATGTGAACCAGCTGCTGGACGCCCTGGTGGCGCCCGCGGCGAACGCGACACGCGTCCTGGACGCGGTAGCCGGCGGCGATCTGACCCAGCGGGTGGACCTGCACGACGGTAACCGTCAACTCCGGGGCGATCTGCGCCGGTTGGGCCGGGCCGTCAACAAGATGGTCGACCAGCTGTCCCTCTTCACCGGCGAAGTCACCCGCGTCGCCCGCGAGGTCGGCACGGAAGGGCGGCTTGGGGGTCGCGCCAAGGTGACGGGCCTGTCGGGGAGTTGGCGGGACGTGACGGAGGCCGTCAACACGATGGCGTCCCGGCTGACCGCCCAGGTGCGGGACATCGCCCTCGTCACGACGGCCGTGGCCCAGGGTGACCTGACCCGCACGGTGACCGTCGAGGCGACCGGCGAACTGCTCGAACTGAAGCTGACCGTGAACACGATGGTCGACCAGCTCTCCGCCTTCGCCGACGAGGTGACCCGGGTGGCCCGCGAGGTGGGCACGGAGGGCCAGTTGGGCGGTCGGGCACAAGTACGCGGTGTGTCAGGGGTCTGGAAGGACCTCACCGACAACGTCAACTTCATGGCGTCGAACCTGACTTCACAGGTCCGCAATATCGCCCAGGTGACTACGGCCGTGGCCAACGGCGACCTGAGCCAGAAGATCACGGTCGCCGCGCAGGGCGAGATCCTCGAACTGAAGTCGACGATCAACACGATGGTCGACCAGCTCTCCGCCTTCGCCGACGAAGTCACCCGCGTCGCCCGCGAGGTCGGCACCGAGGGCAACCTGGGAGGCCGCGCTCAGGTCCGTGGCGTATCGGGGGTCTGGAAAGACCTCACCGACAACGTCAACTTCATGGCCGACAACCTCACTTCGCAGGTACGGAACATCGCGCTGGTCTCCACCGCCGTCGCCCAGGGCGACCTCGGCAAGAAGATCACGGTGGAGGCGAAGGGCGAGATCCTGGAGCTGAAGTCGACGATCAACACGATGGTGGACCAGCTCTCCGCCTTCGCCGACGAGGTGACCCGCGTGGCCCGCGAGGTCGGCACCGAGGGGAACCTGGGAGGTCAGGCCCAGGTCCGTGGCGTATCGGGGGTCTGGAAAGACCTCACCGACAACGTCAACTTCATGGCCCTGAACCTCACTTCGCAGGTGCGGAACATCGCCCAGGTGACGACGGCGGTCGCGAACGGCGACCTCTCCAAGAAGATCACCGTCGACGCCCGCGGCGAGATCCTCGAACTCAAGGACACCGTCAACACGATGGTGGAGCAGCTGCGCGCCTTCGCCGACGAGGTGACCCGGGTGGCCCGGGAGGTCGGCACGGACGGGCGGCTCGGCGGCCGTGCCCAGGTGCTCGGCGTCTCCGGCGTCTGGAAGGACCTCACCGACAACGTCAACTACATGGCGGACAACCTGACCTCGCAGGTCAGCAATATCGCCCAGGTCGCCACGGCGGTGGCGCAGGGCGACCTGTCGAAGAAGATCGACGTGGACGCGCGCGGCGAGATCCTCGAACTGAAGACGACCATCAACACGATGGTGGACACGCTGTCCTCCTTCTCGTCCGAGGTCACACGTGTGGCCCGCGAGGTGGGCTCCGAGGGCCAGCTCGGCGGCCAGGCCCGGGTCGAGGGCGTGTACGGCACCTGGAAGCGTCTGACGACGAACGTGAACGAGCTGGCGTCGAACCTGACCACCCAGGTGCGCGCCATCGCCGAGGTGGCCTCCGCGGTGGCCCAGGGCGACATGTCCCGCTCCATCACGGTGGAGGCGCGCGGCGAGGTCGCCGAGCTGAAGGACAACATCAATCTGATGGTGGCCAACCTGCGCGAGACCACCCGGGCGAAGGACTGGCTGGAGTCGAACCTGGCCCGCCTCGCCGCCCTCATGCAGGGCCACCGCGACCTCATGGAGGTCGCCGACCTGCTTCTGCGTGAGCTGACGCCGCTGGTGAACGCCCAGTACGGCGCCTTCTTCCTGGCCGACCCGGAGGAGGACGGCGCCTCGCTGCACACGTCCGTGCCCGCCAAGGGACTCGCCTTCATCGCCGGGTACGGATCGGCCCAGGCGGCGACCGTCGACACGGGCACCATGCCGGTCCACGGCCTGGTGCGGCAGGCCGCCCGCGAGAAGAAGCGGATCCTCGTCGAGGAGGCCCCGCCGGACTACATCAAGATCAACAGCGGGCTCGGCGAGGCGGCCCCCACCAGCGTCGTCATCATCCCGATCCTCTTCGAGGACAAGCTCCTCGGCGTGATCGAGCTGGCGTCCTTCTCCCGCTTCTCCGACGTGCACCTCGCGTTCTTCGACCAGTTCGTGAACACCATCGCCGTCGCGATCAACACCATCATCGCCAACTCCCGCACGGAGTCACTGCTGGGCCAGTCTCAGCGCCTTGCCACCCAGCTCCAGGAGCGCTCCGACGAACTCCAGCGCCAGCAGGCCGAGTTGCAGCGCTCGAACGCCGAACTGGAGGAGAAGGCCGCGCTGCTGGCGACCTCATCGCAGTACAAGTCGGAGTTCCTGGCGAACATGTCGCACGAGCTGCGTACGCCGCTGAACTCCCTCCTCATCCTGGCCCGCCTCCTCTCCGACAACCCGGACGGTCATCTCTCCGACCAGGAGGTGCAGTTCGCGAGCACGATCCACCGCTCGGGCTCCGACCTCCTCCAGCTGATCAACGACATCCTCGACCTGTCGAAGATCGAGGCCGGCCGGATGGACGTACGCCCGAAGCGGCTGCCGCTGATCAAACTGCTCGACTACGTCCACGCCACGTTCCGGCCGCTCACGCTGGACCGGGGGCTCGCCTTCGAGGTGGCGGTCGGCGAGGACGTACCGCGCGAGATGTACTCGGACGAGCAGCGGCTCCAGCAGATCCTGCGCAATCTGCTGTCCAACGCGATCAAGTTCACCGCGAGCGGCCGGGTCGAGCTGCGCGTCAACCGCGTCAGGGACCCCGACCACCGCTACACGCGCGGCGACCACGACGAGGTGATCGCCTTCGCGGTCTCCGACACCGGCATCGGTATCGCGGCGGAGAAACTCCCGGTGATCTTCGAGGCGTTCCAGCAGGCCGACGGCACCACCAACCGCAAGTACGGCGGCACGGGCCTCGGCCTGTCCATCAGCCGGGAGATCGCCAGACTGCTCGGCGGCCACATCATGGCCGAGAGCGAGCCCGGCAAGGGTTCCACCTTCACGCTGTACGTCCCTGCCGTCAGCCCCGGGCACCCGGCGACGGGGCCCGCTCCCGAGGAGCACCCGGCGCCCGTGCCCGAGCAGCTGACCACCGAGGCGCACACCGTTCAGGACACGGAGGACACCTGGCCCACGCCCACCAAGCTGGAGGCGTGGAAGTCGGGCCGGGCAGGTCAACTCCTGCCGGGACGCCGGGTGCTGATCGTGGACGACGACATCCGCAACGTCTTCGCGCTCACGCACGTACTGGGCCGGGTCGGCATGCCCGTCCTGTACGCGGAGAACGGGCGCGAGGGCATCGAGACCCTGGAGCGCAATCCCGACGTCGAACTCGTCCTGATGGACATCATGATGCCGGAGATGGATGGTTATGAGACCATCGCCGCCATCCGCCGCACCCCACGCTGGGCCGGGCTTCCCATCGTCGCCCTCACCGCCAAGGCGATGCCGGGCGACCGCGAGAAGTCCATCGCGCGCGGTGCCAACGACTACGTACCCAAGCCGGTGGACGTCGATCAGCTGCTGACCGTCGTCTGCACGCTCCTGGATCCAGAAGACAGCGCGGATCCGGCGGGGCGCGGTGAGACCGAAGTCGCCCCGCCGCCGACCGAATGAGGCAGGCACTCATCACCATGAGCATTACTGAGGCAACGACCGACGAGCGCGCCAACATCCTCCTCGTGGACGACATGGAGGACAACCTGATCGCGCTGGAGGCCGTCCTGGGGTCCCTCAACGAGCCGCTCGTACGCGCCCGTTCGGGCGAGGAGGCGATGAAGCAGCTGCTGCGGCAACGGTTCGCCGTCGTGCTGCTCGACATCCGCATGCCGGGTATGGACGGTTTCGAGACCGCCGCGAACATCAAGCGGCTCGACCAGACCAAGGACGTCCCGATCATCTTCCTGACGGGCACGGACGCCGACGCGGGCTATGCCTTCCGCGGCTACGCCACCGGCGCCGCCGACTACCTCACCAAGCCCTTCGACCCCTGGGTCCTGCGCGCCAAGGTCACGGTCTTCCTGGACCTCCACCGCAAGAACCGCCAACTGGAACGAATGCTGGCACAACAGCGGGCCCACGGCGCACAAATAAACGCCCGCCTGGACACGCTGGAGAAACAACTGGCGGAGGATTCCCCGGACTTGAATCAGCTGCGCGCGCAGGTCCGAGAACTCCGGACACTGGTAACGGGAAACGGCGCCTCGTAGGGCCCTGAAGGGGCGCCCCGAGGGGGCGCCCCTTCAGGGGCGCGGGGCTGTATCAATTTGCGACTCCGCCGCGTGGGCGCGACCAGCCACATACGGCCCGCGGCAGGGCGCGGGGGCGCCGCAGGGCCGCGCCCCGTAAGGGGCGCGGGGAACTGCGCGACCAGCCACATACGGCCCGCAGCCAACAGCCGACCCGCAGTCCCCCCTCTCTCGAGAGGCGCTACGCCTCTCGAGAGCCCGAGTACATCTCATCGATCAGATGCTTGTACTCCCGCTCAACAACCGGCCGCTTCAGCTTGAGGCTGGGCGTCAGTTCGCCGTGCTCGATGTCGAGGTCGCGCGGCAGAAGCTTGAACTTCTTGATGGTCTGCCAGCGCTGAAGACCTTCGTTGAGCTGCTTGACGTACCCGTCGATGAGCTCGACCGTGGCCGGCGCGGCGACGACCTCCGCGTACGACTTGCCCTCCATGCCGTTCTCCTTGGCCCAGTCGAGAATCGACGGCTCGTCGAGGGCGATGAGGGCGGTGCAGAAGTTCCGGTCGGCGCCGTGGACGAGGATGTTGGAGACGTACGGGCAGACCGCCTTGAACTGTCCCTCGACCTCGGCGGGCGCGATGTACTTGCCGCCGGACGTCTTGATGAGGTCCTTCTTGCGGTCGGTGATGCGGAGGTAGCCGTCCGGGGACAGCTCGCCGATGTCACCGGTGTGGAACCAGCCGTCCGCCTCCAGGACCTCGGCGGTCTTCTCGGGCAGCTTGTGGTAGCCCTCCATGATGCCGGGCCCGCGCAGCAGGATCTCGCCGTCGTCCGCGATGCGCACCTCGCAGCCGGGCAGCGGCTTGCCGACCGTCCCCGTGCGGTACGCCTCGCCCGGGTTCACGAAGGAGGCGGCGGACGACTCCGTCAGTCCGTAGCCCTCCAGGATGTGCACGCCGGCGCCGGCGAAGAAGTAGCCGATCTCGGGTGCGAGCGCGGCCGATCCGGAGACGCAGGCGCGCAGCCGCCCGCCGAAGGCCTCGCGCAGCTTGGAGTACACGAGCGCGTCGGCGACCTTGTGCTTGGCGCCGAGCCCGAAGGGCACGGAGGCCGTACCGGTCCTGCGGAAGTTGTCCTGGCTGACCTTCGCGTACTCGCGCGCGACCTCCGCCGCCCACTGGAAGATCTTGTACTTGGCCCCGCCGCCGGCCCGCGCCTTCGCCGCGACGCCGTTGTAGACCTTCTCGAAGATGCGGGGCACGGCCGCCATGTACGTCGGCTGCACCACGGGCAGATTCTCGATGATCTTGTCCACGCGGCCGTCGACGGCGGTGACGTGCCCGACCTCGATCTGCCCGGACGTGAGCACCTTGCCGAAGACGTGCGCGAGCGGCAGCCACAGGTACTGCACGTCCTCGCCGCTGATCAGCCCGGTCGCGGCGATGGCCTTCGCCATGTACGCCCAGTTGTCGTGCGGCAGCCGGACGCCCTTGGGGCGGCCTGTGGTGCCCGAGGTGTAGATGAGCGTGGCGAGCTGGTCAGAGGTGATCGCGCCGACCTTCTCCTTGATCAGGTCGGGGTTCTTCTCCAGGAAGGCGGCGCCGCGCTTCTCCAGTTCGGAGAGGGTGAGCACCCAGTCGCCCTCGTCCTGGGAGGAGTCCACGCCGGTGCCGTCGATGACGACGACATGGCTGAGCTCGGGCAGCTCCGCCCGCTTCTCACGTGCCTTGGCGAGCTGCGCCGCGTCCTCCGCGATCAGGATCTTGCTCTCGGAGTCGGAGAGGATGAAGGCCGACTCCTCGGCGTTCGTCTGCGGGTACACGGTCGTCGTCGCCGCCCCCGCACACATGATGCCGAGGTCGGCGAGGACCCATTCGACCCGGGTGGAGGAGGCGAGCGCGACGCGCTGCTCCGGCTGGACACCCAGTTCGATCAGGCCGGCTGAGATGGCGTAGACCCGCTCGGCGGCCTGCGCCCAGCTCAGGGACTTCCAGTCGTCGGGGCCTTCGCCCGACGCGGGAGGTACGGGGTAACGGTAGGCCTCGGCGTCCGGTGTGGCCGCCACGCGCTCCAGGAAGAGGGCCGCCACGGACGGCGGACGGTTCTCGATCAGGGTTTGTGTGTCGCTCACGACATCCTCCGGGCCCGCGACAATGTGCGGCTGGCTCTTTGTGGCTTTGGCGTCACTCGCGACCGTTGTTTAACTCGCGAGTAACTATCGAGTGGTGATCAGAGTAGAGCCCGACTCCCCGGTGCGTAAGGGGCGGCGAGCTGTCACTTGCTACAAAGACTCCTACGCAGAGCGACCCTACGCATGCGTACGGGCCCGTCGCGCCGAAACGCGACGAGCCCGCATTCTTCCCGAGTTTCCAGGGGTAACACTGGTCAGCTTCCCCGGAATGACGACTGCTACTTCTTGCCCTTGCCGGAACCCGCGTTCTCCTCGCTGGACAGCACCGCGATGAAAGCCTCTTGCGGAACCTCCACAGAGCCCACCATCTTCATCCGCTTCTTGCCTTCCTTCTGCTTCTCCAGCAGCTTCCGCTTACGGGAGATGTCACCGCCGTAGCACTTGGCGAGGACGTCCTTGCGGATGGCGCGGATGGTCTCGCGGGCGATGACCCGGGAGCCGATGGCCGCCTGGATGGGCACCTCGAAGGCCTGCCGCGGGATCAGCTCGCGCAGCTTGGCGACAAGCCGGACGCCGTACGCGTACGCCTGGTCCTTGTGGGTGATCGCGGAGAACGCGTCCACCTTGTCGCCGTGCAGCAGGATGTCGACCTTGACGAGGCTGGACGTCTGCTCGCCGGTGGGCTCGTAGTCGAGGGAGGCGTAGCCGCGGGTCTTGGACTTCAGCTGGTCGAAGAAGTCGAAGACGATCTCCGCGAGCGGCAGCGTGTAGCGGATCTCGACGCGGTCCTCGGAGAGGTAGTCCATGCCGAGGAGGGTGCCGCGGCGGCTCTGGCAGAGCTCCATGATCGAGCCGATGAACTCGGAGGGCGCGAGGATCGTGGCGCGTACGACCGGCTCGTACACCTCACTGATCTTCCCCTCGGGGAACTCGCTCGGGTTCGTCACCGTGTGCTCGGTGCCGTCCTCCATGAGAACGCGGTAGACCACGTTCGGCGCGGTGGCGATGAGGTCGAGGCCGAACTCGCGCTCCAGCCGCTCCCGGATCACGTCCAGGTGCAGCAGCCCGAGGAAGCCGACGCGGAAACCGAAGCCGAGGGCGGCGGAGGTCTCCGGCTCGTAGACGAGCGCGGCGTCATTGAGCTGAAGCTTGTCGAGGGCGTCGCGCAGCTCGGGGTAGTCGGAGCCGTCGAGGGGATAGAGACCGGAGAACACCATCGGCTTGGGTTCCTTGTACCCGCCGAGGGCTTCGACGGCGCCCTTGTGCAGGCTGGTGATCGTGTCACCGACCTTGGACTGCCGGACGTCCTTCACACCGGTGATGATGTAGCCGACCTCGCCGACGCCGAGCCCGTCGGCGGCGAGCATCTCGGGCGAGTTCGTCCCGATCTCGAGCAGCTCGTGGGTGGCGTTGGTGGACATCATCCGGATCCGCTCGCGCTTGTTGAGCTGCCCGTCGATGACTCGTACGTACGTCACGACGCCGCGGTAGGAGTCGTAGACGGAGTCGAAGATCATGGCGCGCGCCGGGGCGTCCTCGACGCCCACGGGTGCGGGGACCTCGGCGACGACCTTGTCGAGCAGCGCCTCGACACCGAGACCGGTCTTCGCGGAGACCTTGAGAACGTCGCCGGGGTCGCATCCGATGAGGTGGGCGAGCTCGTCGGCGAACTTCTCGGGCTGCGCGGCGGGCAGATCGATCTTGTTCAGTACGGGGATGATCGTGAGGTCGTTCTCCATCGCCAGGTAGAGATTGGCGAGGGTCTGGGCCTCGATGCCCTGGGCGGCGTCGACGAGGAGGATGGTCCCCTCACAGGCGGCGAGCGACCGCGAGACCTCGTAGGTGAAGTCGACGTGCCCCGGGGTGTCGATCATGTTGAGGATGTGCGTGTTGCCGGGGGCGTGGGTGGGAGCCCACGGCAGCCGCACCGCCTGGGACTTGATCGTGATGCCACGCTCGCGCTCGATGTCCATGCGGTCGAGATACTGAGCACGCATCTGCCGCTGCTCGACCACTCCGGTCAGCTGGAGCATCCGGTCGGCGAGCGTGGACTTGCCGTGGTCGATGTGCGCGATGATGCAGAAATTGCGGATCAGAGCCGGGTCGGTACGGCTCGGCTTCGGCACATTGTTAGGGGTCGCGGGCACGCAGGGTCCTGATTCTTGAGATATCCGCAGGGGTCAGCGGCTCGGGTCGGATCGATACGTAGGTTCCATGGTCCCACGGGCGGGGACCGGCGACGGGTTTGGGCCGGTAGGACTGCGGCTGCTAATCTGGGCAGCTGTGTCTCGTGCCCTCTCTGCAGGAGGCACTTACGGCTCCGCCGGGTCACCGGTGGGCCACTCGAAGATCAATCACCGGCGCGTGAGGCTGGCCCTCGCGTGCCTGAACCTGAAAAGGCTCATTCGTGGCGAACATCAAGTCCCAGATCAAGCGGATCAAGACCAACGAGAAGGCCCGGCTGCGCAACAAGGCCGTCAAGTCTTCGCTGAAGACCGCGATCCGCAAGGCCCGTGAGGCCGCTGCCGCGGGTGACGTCGAGAAGGCCACCGTTGCCGCGCGCGAGGCCGCGCGCAAGCTCGACAAGGCCGCCTCGAAGGGCGTCATCCACAAGAACCAGGCCGCCAACAAGAAGTCGGCGCTTGCTTCCCAGGTCGCTTCCCTCAAGGGCTGACCCTCTGCGTGAGGTACTTGGCTCTGCTGCCGGGTACCCGCTTGATACGACCGCCGGAAGGACCTGAGCGGGCCCTCTCTCTTCCGCTCCCGACCGGCACCCCGGGTTCCATGCGCGGCCTGCGTTCGCCACGCGGGCATGGACCCACCGGCTTAGACCGAAGGCCCCGCTTCTCGCCCTTCCCCAGGGTGAGAAGCGGGGCCTTCGGCTTTGGCTTGGCGGCGATGGGCTTCCATGTTTCGGGACCTGGTGGGCGCGCCCCTAAAGGGGCGCGGGGCTGTGTCAATTTGCGGCTCCGCCGCGCGGGCGCGACCAGCCACAAACAACCCGCAGCCGCCCACGAACCAAACCCACCACCCCCGTAGGCGCCCTAACCCCGTCGGGACCGTGCCGCGCGGGCAATCGCAACAACCGCCTTCTCGAGGGCGTACTCGGG
>NZ_JAAKZY010000026.1 GCF_011045015.1 Streptomyces scabichelini
CCCCGGCACCTTCGGGCCCGACCGCGGCCGCCGAGGGCGCCACGCGTCTGTCGGCCCGCTCCCGGTACGGGGCCGAACCTCTGGAGCCGATGGACCCGACATCGGCCGCCCCCGCCGGCCGCACCTTCGTCTCGCTCGCGTCTCCGGACACGTACGACGACGACACCGCGCGGCTGGGACCCGTGGGGCCCCGGGTCCGGCCCCGGGTCGCGGCTGTCGCGGCCTGTGTCGTGCTCGGGCTCGGGCTCATCGGCGGTGCGGTGACCGGGAGTTGGCTGACCGGAGACGGGGCGGGCGACGCCGCGGCACGGGACTCGTTCACGGCGGCCGGTGACCTCTGGCACAGCGTCCCGGTGGACCAGCTGTTCCCGCCGACCGTGGACGGAGAGGGAGCGGGGCCCGGTGGAGCCGACCGCACCTGGACCCGTATCGCCGTCGCCCCGGACAGCGGCTGCGCGGACGCCTTCGACCCGCTCCTGCGCAAGGCCCTCGCCCCGGCCGGCTGCCTGCGCCTCCTGCGCGCGACCTACACGGACGCGACCCGCAGCCACGTCACCACCGTCGGCCTCCTCTTCACCAAAGCGGACTCCGCGGCCATGGGTGCACTGAACAGCCAGTTCAAGGACGAGGGTCTCGAACAGCGGCGAGACCTGATGCCCCGCCCCTACGCCCCGAAGGGCACCGTCGCCGCCGGCTTCGGCGACGGCCAGCGCGCGTCATGGACGGTGTCGGTGCTGACCGACGCCCCCGTCGTCGTCTACGCCGTCTCCGGCTTCGCCGACGGCCGCCCCGTCGCCGAGCCGGAGCCCGCCGAGGACGCCATGAAGACCGACGCCACCACGCCCGCCGCCCAGGCGGGCCTCGGCCACGACGCACAGGGCCTCGCCGACCGCATCGAGCGCGGCCTCCGCAAAACCGTCAACTCGGCCACGGAGAAGCCGTCATGACCCGTGAGGCCCGTAAGAACACAGGTTTGGGCGGCGCCCGCAGGGCCGGAGTCCTCGCCACCCTCTTCGCCGCCTCCCTCGCCCTCGTCCCGCCCACCACCGCCCACGCCGACGGCATACGGGCCCAGCAGTGGGCCCTGGACGCGATGCACACCCAGGAGGCCTGGCAGACGACGAAGGGCCAGGGCATCACCGTCGCCGTCCTCGACACGGGCGTCGACGCCGAACACCCGGACCTGGCGGGCAACGTCCTCGCCGGCAAGGACATGGTCGGCTTCGGCGCCGGCCGGGGCGACCGCGCCTGGGCCCGGCACGGCACCGCGATGGCCGGCATCATCGCAGGCAACGGACACGGCCCCGGCAACGCCGACGGCGTCATGGGCATCGCCCCCGAGGCCAAGATCCTCCCCGTCCGCGTGATCCTCGAAGACGGTGACTCGGCCCGCGGCAAGGCCCGCAACACCCGCGGCAACGCCCTCGCCGAGGGCATCCGCTGGGCCGCCGACCACGGCGCCGACGTCATCAACCTCTCCCTCGGCGACGACTCCAAGTCCGCCCACCCCGAGGCCACCGAGGACGCCGCCGTCCAGTACGCCCTGAAGAAGGGCGCCGTCGTCGTCGCCTCCGCGGGCAACGGCGGCGAGAAGGGCGACCACATCTCGTACCCGGCCGCCTACCCGGGCGTCATCGCCGCCACCGCCGTCGACCGCTACGGAACCCGCGCCTCGTTCTCCACCCGCCGCTGGTACGCCACCGTCAGCGCACCCGGCGTCGACGTCGTCATCGCCGACCCGGACCGCAAGTACTACGAGGGCTGGGGCACCAGCGCCGCCGCGGCCTTCGTCTCCGGAGCCGTCGCCCTCGTCCGGGCGGCCCACCCGAACCTGGCCCCCGCCCAGATCAAGGAGCTCCTGGAGGACACGGCCCGCAATGCTCCCAACGGCGGCCGCGACGACTCCCGCGGCTTCGGCTTCGTCGACCCCGCGGCCGCCATCGAGGCCGGCGGCAAACTGAAGCCGGAGAGGCTGCGCTCGGCCGCGTACGGCGACAAGTACTTCGGCTCGGGCCCGGACGCCGCGGACGACGACGGGTCCGCGTCCGACTGGGCGGGCCCCCTCGCGGGCGGTGCCGGCGGAGCGCTCCTGATCGTTGCGGTCGTCCTGTGGCGCGGCCGCCACAGACCACGCCACCACGACTTCTAGACGTCAGCTTCTAGGCGTCAGCGTCCCGCAGGGACGACACCGCGGCCTTGGCCGCGGCCTCCACCAGCGAAATCCCCTGCGCCTTCGTGGAGTTGCCCTTCGACAGTGCCGCGACGAGATACGCGTGCCCGTCCACCGTCACCCGCCCGATGCTGTTGATGTCCCACAGCCCGGTCTGGCTCCGGGGCAACCACCCGTTCTTCAGGGCGAATCCCGACCCGGCAGACCCGTCGGATCCGGTGGATCCGGCGGCCGATACCCCCCAATCCTGGCCAACGGCGATGTCCCCCATGAGCCCCCGCAGATACGCCCGCGACGCCTCACTCAACTCCGAGTCGTCCCCGAACACCTGCTCAAGCAGGGCGAGTTGATCCACAGCCGTCGTCTGCGTCAGCCCCCACAACGCACCGTCCCCGCCCTCGGTACCGCTGAGCCCCAACCGCTTGTTCGCCGCCGCCAGACCCTCCGCCCGCCCGATCGCGTCCCACAGCGCGCTCGCCGACACGTTGTCGCTGTTCTTGATCATCGCGGTGGCGTACGCCTTCTCCGACGCCGTCAACTCCCGCTTGGCGTCCTGCGCCTGGAGCAGCAGCGCCGCCAGGATGTCGACCTTGACGATGCTCGCGGTGTCGAACATCCCGTCCCCGTACGCCGCGCCCTCCCCGGACCCCGCATCCAGCACCGCCACCGACACCTCCGCGCCGCCCTCCACGGCCACGGACTCCATCGCCTCGGCGAGCACGGCGTCGCGGTCCACCGCGGGAGTGGGTGTGGGTGTGGGAGTCGGGGTGTGGGCCGGGGTCTGAGCCGCCGCCACGGATTCCACTGTCGCCTCCGGCGTCTGAGATGCGTCCGCTGCCCGCGCGCCCGCAGTGGGCGATGCCGAGGACGATACGAGGCCGGTGGCGCCCGGCGCCTGCGCCTTCACGTAAGTGGTCCCGGAGGCGGTGACACCGACGAGCACCACGGAGGCCACCCCGGTGTAGAGAAGAGGCCTGCGCCAGGACGGGCGGGCGCCGGGCCGACGAGCTCGCTGCGAGTCCATCCCGCGATGCTGGGGCCCGGCGCTGTGCCTGCGGTTAGACGAATGTCAGAAGCGTGTAAGGGATCGCTGAGAAAACCCTGAGCCACGTGAACAACGCGTTTCCGGGGGCACGGGAAGCCCATCAGCCAGACCCGCATAGAGTCGGTGACCGTGGCGAACAAGAACATTCCCGACTCCGGCTTCCCCGACGACGACGGCTCCGCCGACCCCCGGCTGAGCGCCGCGCTCGCGGCCTGGGCCGAGGACCGGTCCGCACACGCACCGGTCCTTGAGGCACTCAAGGGCGCCCGGCTCCTCGTACCCGTCGTGGCCGTCCTGGGGGAGACCGAGGAGGACGAGAACGGGCTGCGCCACGAGAAGACGAGCGACATGGCCGTCCCCACGCTCAAGGCCGGGCCCCGGACCGCCCTGCCCGCCTTCACGTCCACCGAGTCGCTCGCCCGCTGGGACCCGGCGGCCCGCCCCGTCGCCGTACCCCTGCACCAGGCCCTGCAGGCCGCCGCCCACGAGAAGGCCGACACGATCGTGCTCGACCTCGCGGGCCCCGTGCCGTACGAACTCACCGGCCCCGCCCTGCTCGCCCTCGCCGAGGGCCGCACGAGCACGGACCCGCTCGCGGACCCCGCCGTCACCGACGCCGTACGGGCCGCCGTCGCCGCCGAGCCCGCCGTGCTCCGCGCCCACCTCGGCCCCGGCCAGGCCGACGGCACCCTCGCCCTCGTACTGGACCCGTCCGCCACCCCCGCCGAGACCGCCCGCGCCGTCGCCGACCGCCTGGCCGCCGACGACACACTGAGGGCCCGCCTGGTACGCGGCCTCGACCTGGCACTCCTGCCGACCGAGGCGATCCCACCGGGCGAGCCCCTTTACGTACGTCCCTGAAGTCGTCGTACGTCCCTGCGTCTCTCGTACGTCCCTGGGGCCGGACTCAGCCGAAGACCGGGCCGGTGTACTTCTCGCCCGGTCCCTGGCCCGGCTCGTCCGGGACGACCGACGCCTCGCGGAACGCCAGCTGCAGCGACTTCAGGCCGTCGCGCAGCGGCGCCGCGTGGAACGAGCTGATCTCGGTCGCGCTCGCGTCCAGCAGCCCGGCCAGTGCGTGCACCAGCTTGCGCGCCTCGTCCAGGTCCTTGTGCTTCTCGCCCTCCTCGGTCAGACCGAGCTTCACGGCGGCGGCGCTCATCAGGTTGACCGCGACCGTCACGATCACCTCGACCGCGGGAACCTCCGCGATGTCGCGGGTCATGGCGTCGAAGTCGGGGGTCTCAGGAGGGGTGTCACTCATGCCCCACACGATAGGCCAGCGAGGATTAGCGGTTTCCGGAGGGCGCTGCTAACCTTGTGTAACGACCGGTCGGATGCGCCCAGAAACATATAGCGTGCCCGACCCGCAAGTGGAGGCTCCGATCTCCCACCTGGCTGTCCCTCGGGACGGCGGGTCACCCGGTCAGGCGGCCACCATCGTTCCGTACGGACGATGGAGCCGCTGGATATGCGCCCCGCGGGCTACCGCGGCGGTGCTCCGGTAGTCATTGGAGCCCCGCCTGCGTCCCGTCCGGGGCATTTTTCATGCGCCGTGGTGGTTGGTCCCAGTGAAAAGAAGTACACGGGCTGTCTGCCAGACAGCCGTGTGGTGCTAACCGAGGAGGATCCATCAGCGCCGAGCCCCGCATCAACGACCGGATTCGCGTTCCCGAGGTGCGACTTGTCGGTCCCAGCGGCGAGCAGGTCGGGATTGTTCCGCTTGCCAAGGCCCTGGAGCTTGCGCAGGAGTACGACCTCGACCTGGTCGAGGTCGCGGCGAACGCCCGCCCGCCGGTCTGCAAGCTCATGGACTACGGGAAGTTCAAGTACGAGTCGGCCATGAAGGCCCGTGAGGCGCGCAAGAACCAGGCGCACACGGTCATCAAGGAGATGAAGCTCCGGCCGAAGATCGACCCGCACGACTATGACACCAAGAAGGGTCACGTCGTCCGGTTCCTCAAGCAGGGCGACAAGGTCAAGATCACGATCATGTTCCGTGGTCGCGAGCAGTCCCGGCCCGAGCTGGGCTTCCGACTGCTGCAGCGTCTCGCGGAGGACGTCCAGGACCTCGGTTTCATCGAGTCGAACCCGAAGCAGGACGGCCGAAACATGATCATGGTTCTCGGTCCGCACAAGAAGAAGACCGAGGCGATGGCCGAAGCCCGTGAGGCCCAGGCGGCCCGCAAGGCGGAGGCGAAGGCCAACCCGGGCCGTTCGCAGAACGCCCATGAGGCCGACGACGAGGACGAGACCGTAGAGGCCCCGGCCGAGGCTACCGCCGAGGCCTGATTCCGGGACGCAGGTCCTGGGGTCCAGGTCCCTGGACGCGAGTCCGGGGATGTCAATCGATACATCTGACGTTCCGCCGTGCCCGGTTTCACGACCGGGCATCGGAACGCCACTGACGAGGAGAGAACGGCGCTATGCCGAAGAACAAGTCGCACAGCGGTGCCCGCAAGCGCTTCAAGGTCACCGGCTCCGGCAAGGTGCTCCGTGAGCGCGCCGGCAAGCGCCACCTGCTCGAGCACAAGTCGTCCCGTCTGACGCGTCGCCTCACCGGTAACGCCGAGATGGCCCCGGGCGACGCCAAGAAGATCAAGAAGCTTCTCGGCAAGTGACGTCGGGAACGCATCGCGTACCTGATCTCTGACCGGGACCCAATCGATTTCGGGTCGTGTGAGTCCAACCACGGCCCCGCTACAAGGAGTTAATCAAGTGGCACGCGTCAAGCGGGCAGTCAACGCCCACAAGAAGCGCCGGGCGATCCTCGAGCAGGCCTCCGGCTACCGCGGTCAGCGTTCGCGCCTGTACCGCAAGGCCAAGGAGCAGGTCACCCACTCGCTGGTCTACAACTACAACGACCGCAAGAAGCGCAAGGGCGACTTCCGTCAGCTGTGGATCCAGCGCATCAACGCCGCTGCCCGCGCCAACGGGATCACCTACAACCGCTTCATCCAGGGCCTGAAGGCCGCGAACGTCGAGGTCGACCGCAAGATCCTCGCGGAGCTCGCCGTCAACGACGCGAACGCGTTCGCCGCGCTCGTCGAGGTCGCCCAGAAGGCGCTGCCGTCGGACGTCAACGCGCCGAAGGCCGCGTGACGCTGCGCCGGCTTCAGCCGCGTATCTGATGTGACCCGAACCCGCAGGCAGGCTGTGCGCTGCCCGCGGGTTCGAGTGCGTCCGGGGCGAGCGGTTTCCTCGCCCCCGCCGCCCTTACCCGTCCCATCCGTTCCTGAGGGCTGCGCCCCCAGACCCCCGCTTGTCGGCCTGGCGGCCTCGTCCTCAAACGCCGGACGGGCTGAAATCAGCCCTCAGGAGGGCCCCGGCCATCCCACCGAAGGTGAACCCATGCCACCCGCCGCCGAGCTGGTCTCCCCCCGCTCCGCTCGTGTGTCCGCCGCGCGGCGGCTCGCCAAGCGGAGCTTCCGGGGGAAGGAGCGGCTGTTCCTCGCCGAGGGGCCGCAGGCCGTGCGGGAGGCGGCCGGGCATCGGGGCGGCAACGGTGCGGCGACGCTCGTCGAACTGTTCGTGACGCTCGACGCCGCTGAGCGGTACGCCGACATCGTGGGCGATGCGCGGGCCGCCGGAGCGCGGGTGCATCTCGCCGCCGACGAGGTGATCGAGGACATCTCCACGACCGTCACCCCGCAGGGACTCGTGGGGATCTGCCGGTTCCTGGATCTGCCCTTCGAGGAGATCCTCGAAGCCGGGCCCAGGCTGGTCGCCGTGCTGGCGCATGTGCGGGACCCCGGGAACGCCGGCACCGTGCTGCGGTGTGCGGACGCCGCGGGCGCGGACGCCGTCGTCCTCACCGACGCGTCCGTGGACGTCTACAACCCCAAGTCCGTGCGGGCGTCGGTCGGTTCGCTGTTCCATCTGCCCGTCGCCGTCGGGGTGCCCGTGGAGCACGCCGTCGCGGGGCTCAAGGACGCCGGCGTACGCGTCCTCGCCGCCGACGGAGCGGGGGATCGCGACCTGGACGACGAACTCGATCACGGCGCCATGGGCGGGCCCACCGCCTGGGTGTTCGGAAACGAGGCGTGGGGGCTCCCGGAGGAGACACGCGCGCTGGCGGACGCCGTCGTGCGCGTACCCATTCACGGAAAGGCCGAGAGCCTGAACCTCGCGACGGCGGCGGCCGTATGTCTCTACGCGTCCGCCCGTGCGCAGCGCGCCCGCGGCGGTCGTCCCTGAGGGGGTCCGTTCCGTCACTCCCAGCTAGTAGGGTGCGAGCTCGGGGCCCACTGTGCCGGTCCGAGAGGTGGGGTACGGGGATGAGTGTCGGAACGAGCGGTGCCAAAAGGGCACTGCGAGCACGGGACGTGCACAGCGCACCCACGTCCCTGCGCGGTGATCTCACCGACCTCGGCATCGACCCCGACGACCTGCCCGACGGACTGGTGATCGCCGACGAGTTCGGCCGCGTGATCTGCTTCAACGCCGCGGCCGCCCGGATCACCGCCGTCTCCGCCGCCGACGCGCTGGGCCGGCACCTGGAATGGGCCCTTCCGTTAGAAGACCTGGAAGGCCGCCGCTGGTGGCAGCTCACCGACCCCTATGGCGGCCTTGCGATCCGCGTCGGGCAGCCCGAGCGCAATCTGCTGCTCCCGGGCGGGCGTGAGGTGCTGGTCTCCGCGCGGTATGTGCGCACCGCCCCCACCGGCCCCGTCCGCCGCGTCGTCGTCTCGCTGCGTGACACCGAGGCCCGCCGCCGCACCGAGCGCAGCCACGCCGAACTGATCGCCACGGTCGCCCACGAACTCCGCTCCCCGCTCACCTCGGTCAAGGGCTTCACGGCGACGCTGCTCGCCAAGTGGGAACGGTTCACCGACGACCAGAAGAAGCTCATGCTGGAGACGGTCGACGCCGACGCCAACCGCGTCACGCGCCTCATCGCCGAGCTCCTCGACATCTCCCGCATCGACTCGGGCCGCCTCGAACTGCGCCGCCAGCCCGTCGACCTGGGCGTCGCCGTCGGCCGCCACATCCAGGCGTACGTCGCCGCCGGCCAGTCCGCCGACCGCTTCCTGCTGCGCGTCGGCCAGCCGCTGCCCGACCTGTGGGCCGACCCCGACAAGGTCGACCAGGTGCTCAGCAACCTGCTGGAAAATGCGGTGCGGCACGGCGAGGGAACCGTCACCATCGACGTAGAGCCCGCGCCGTCGCCCCGCGAACGGGAGAGCGCCGCGACATCGGTCACGGTGAGCGACGAGGGCCCCGGCATCCCGGAGGAGTCCATGAACCGCGTCTTCACCCGCTTCTGGCGGGGCAGCAAACGCGGCGGCACGGGCCTCGGGCTGTACATCGTCAAGGGCATCGTCGAGGCCCACGGCGGCACGATCACGGTCGGCCGTGCCCCCGGCGGCGGCGCACAGTTCCGATTTACGTTGCCCGTGGGCACCCCGGCGTATCTGCAGTAACGCCGACCGAGGCCCCACGGGCGCATTCGCACACCTCAGCCCCGTTAGACTCGGCCTTTGGCACCTTTGCGTCCGAAGTCAGAGACGATTCGTCTACGTCACTTTCGTCTGCGAGTCGCGACGGGGACCTTCAGCCAGCCAATCGGAAGCACGGGAAGAGATGTCGGCACCGAACAAGTCGTACGACCCTGTAGAGGTCGAGGCACTGAAACCGGAACAGATCGAGCGCATGCGGGACGAGGCGCTCGCCGCCTTCGCCGCCGCGGACTCCCTCGACGCGCTCCATGAGGCCAAGGTCGCCCAGACGGGCCCCTCCTCGCCGCTGGCGCTCGCCAACCGCGAGATCGGCGCCCTGCCCCCGCACGCCAAGGCCGACGCGGGCAAGCGCGTCGGCCAGGCCCGCGGCGCCGTCAACAAGGCGCTGGCCACCCGCCAGGCCGAGCTGGAGGCCGAGCGCGACGCCCGGGTGCTGGTCGAGGAGGCCGTGGACGTCACGCTGCCGTACGACCGCGTACCGGCGGGCGCCCGGCACCCGCTGACCACCATGATGGAGCGGGTCGCGGACGTCTTCGTGTCCATGGGGTACGAGATCGCCGAGGGCCCCGAGGTCGAGGCCGAGTGGTTCAACTTCGACGCCCTGAACTTCGGCCCGGACCACCCGGCCCGGCAGATGCAGGACACCTTCTTCGTGCACGGGCCGAAGGGGGCTGACAGCGACGGCGAGTCCGGTGTCGTGCTCCGTACGCACACCTCGCCCGTCCAGGCCCGCGCCATGCTCGACCGTGAGCCGCCGGTCTACGTCGTCTGCCCCGGCCGTGTCTTCCGTACGGACGAGCTGGACGCGACCCACACCCCGGTCTTCCACCAGATCGAGCTGCTGGCCGTCGACGAGGGCCTCACCATGGGCGATCTCAAGGGCACCATGGACCACATGGTCCAGTCGCTCTTCGGCGCGGACATGAAGACCCGGCTGCGCCCGAACTACTTCCCGTTCACGGAGCCGTCCGCCGAGATGGACATGCTCTGCTACGTCTGCAAGGGCGAGTCCGTCGGCAACCCCGACCGCCCCTGCCGCACCTGCTCGAGCGAGGGCTGGATCGAGCTCGGCGGCTGCGGCATGGTCAACCCGCGGGTGCTGACCGCCTGCGGCGTCGACCCGGAGAAGTACAGCGGATTCGCCTTCGGGTTCGGGATCGAGCGGATGCTGATGTTCCGCCACAACGTCGAAGACATGCGAGACATGGTCGAGGGTGACGTCCGGTTCACCCGGCCGTTCGGGATGGAGATCTGATGCGGGTCCCGCTTTCCTGGCTGCGGGAGTACGTCGACCTGCCGGCGACGGAGACCGGCCGTGACGTACAGGCCAAGCTCATTTCGGCCGGCCTCGAGGTCGAGACCGTCGAGCATCTCGGTGCCGACCTCAAGGGGCCGCTCGTCGTCGGCCGGGTGCTGACCATCGAGGAGCTGACGGAGTTCAAGAAGCCCATCCGCTTCTGCACCGTCGACGTCGGTCAGGCCAACGGCACCGGCGAGCCCCAGGAGATCATCTGCGGCGCCCGCAACTTCGCCGTCGGCGACAAGGTCGTCGTGGTCCTGCCGGGCGCCGTGCTGCCCGGCGGCTTCGAGATCTCCGCGCGCAAGACGTACGGCAGGACCTCGCACGGCATGATCTGCTCCAGCGACGAGCTGGGCATGGGCGACGACGGCACCAAGGGCATCATCGTGCTGCCGCCCGAGTACGAGGTCGGCACCGACGCCGTCGAGCTGCTCGAACTCGTCGACGAGGTCCTCGACATCGCCGTCACGCCCGACCGCGGCTACTGCCTGTCGCTGCGCGGCGTCGCCCGCGAGGCCGCCATCGCCTACGGGGTGCCGCTGCGCGACCCGGCCCTCCTCGACGTACCGGGCCCGAACGCGTTCGGCTACCCGGTGCAGGTCTCCGACCCGGTCGGCTGCGACCGCTTCACCGCGCGTACGGTCACCGGCCTCGACCCCGAGGCGCGCTCTCCGATCTGGCTCAGGCGTCGCCTCCAGAAGGCGGGCATGCGCCCGATCTCGCTCGCCGTCGACATCACCAACTACGTGATGCTGGAACTCGGCCAGCCCCTGCACGCGTACGACCGCACCCGCATCCAGGGCGCGATCGGTGTGCGCCGGGCCGAGCCGGGCGAGAAGCTCACCACGCTCGACGGTGTCGTGCGCACGCTGGACACCGAGGACCTGCTGATCACCGACGACCGCGGGCCCATCGGCCTCGCCGGTGTGATGGGCGGCGCCAACACGGAGATCGCCGACCACGAGCACGAGGCCGGTGGCAGCACCGAGGTCGTCATCGAGGCCGCGCACTTCGCCCCGGTCTCCATCGCGCGCACCGCCCGCCGCCACAAGCTGGCCTCCGAGGCGTCCAAGCGTTTCGAGCGCGGCGTCGACCCGCTCGCCGCGTCCGCCGCGGCCCAGCGGACCGTCGACCTGCTCGTGCTCCTCGCGGGCGGCACCGCCGAGGCCGGAGTCACCGAGGTCATCGCGCCTTCCGCGCCGCACACCATCACCATCCCGGCGAACCACCCGGACAAGGTCGCGGGCGTCGCCTACGGCCGCGAGACCGTCGTACGCCGCCTCCAGGAGGTGGGCTGCGACGTCTACGGCCAGGACGAGCTGATCGTCACCGTGCCGTCCTGGCGACCCGACCTCACCGACCCGAACGACCTGGCGGAAGAGGTCATCCGGCTCGAGGGCTACGAGAACCTGCCCTCGACCCTGCCCAAGCCTCCCGCGGGGCTCGGCCTGACCGACCGGCAGCGGCTGCACCGCAGGGTCGGCCGCGCGCTGGCCGGCGCCGGATACGTCGAGGCGCTGAACTATCCCTTCATCGGCGAGGACGTCTTCGACCAGTTCGGCCTGGAGGCCGGTGACCCGCGCCGTACCACGGTCAAGCTGGTCAATCCGCTCTCCGACGAGGAGCCCGCCCTTCGTACGACGCTGCTGCCGGGGCTGCTCGCCGCGCTGCGCCGCAACGACGGGCGCGGCTCGCACGACCTGGTGCTCTTCGAGACCGGCCTGGTCTTCCGGCCGACCGGCGAGGAGACGGTCCCGGTCCGGCTGCCGGTCGATCACCGGCCCACCGACGAGGAGATCGCCGCGCTGAACGGCGCGCTGCCGCGCCAGCCGCGCCGCGTGGCCACCGTGCTGGCCGGCGCGCGCGAGCAGGCCGGCTGGTGGGGCAAGGGCCGCCCGGCCGACTGGGCCGACGCGGTCGAGTCCGCCCGCACCGTCGCCCGCGAGGCCGGTGTCGAGCTCATCGTCCGGGCGGACCAGCACGCGCCGTGGCATCCCGGCCGCTGTGCGGCTCTGCTCGCTGTCGTGGACGGCGAGGAGACCCTTGTCGGGCACGCGGGTGAGCTGCACCCGCGGGTCATCAAGGCGCTGCACCTGCCCGAGCGCACCTGCGCCATGGAGGTCGAGCTCGACCTGCTGGAGCGGGCCGGCGCCGGTGCCTTCCAGGCGCCCCGGATCTCCACCTTCCCGGTCGCGACGCAGGACGTCGCGCTCGTCGTCGACCAGTCGGTCCCGGCCGCCGAGGTCGAGGGCGCGCTGCGCGAGGGTGCGGGTGAACTCCTCGAGTCCATCCGGCTGTTCGACGTCTTCACCGGCGAGCAGATCGGCACCGGCAAGAAGTCCCTGGCGTACGCGCTGCGCTTCCGCGCCGACGACCGCACGCTCACCGTCGAGGAGGCCTCGGCCGCCCGCGACGCGGCGATCGCCCTCGCGAGCGAGCGCACCGGGGCGGTGCTGCGCGGGGCGTGACCCTGGCACATGATCGCTGACCTGCGACGAGGGGCACATCCGAGGATACGGATGTGCCCCTCACTCATTCGGGTGAGAATTCGGTGCCAACTGGTCATTCGGGTAGGGGCGTCGACAGAATCGAGCCGGTCGATCGGCCGTCCATGAGTGCCGACCAGGGAAGGCCCCGCGACCGCCGCACCGCAGTCTGGGGGGTCCGTCGGCATGATCCGTACCATCGCACGGGGCGGCACGCGCGTCGCTGCCTCCCGTGCGTGGCGGACGCTCGTTCTCGTCCTGCCGGGCCTCTGGGTCGTCGCCGTCGTCCTGTGGGAGGTCTTCTTCCCCACCGGGGCCCAGCTGGTTCCGCTCCTCGCCGCCGCCCCCGCCATCGCCTGCGCCGGCACCGGCCGACGCCAGTGCGTGCTGCTGGGCGGTGTGTGCGCGGTCTTCGCTCTCGTCCCGGTCGGCACCGTGGACCGGGACGAGGACCTCGGAAGCCGGTGCGGCACGTTCGCGGCGATCCTCGCCGTCGTCGTCGCCAGCTATCTCACGGCCGGGCGCCGCGCCCGGCTGCTGCGCGAACTCGAGAGGGCCCGCGCCGTCGCCGTCGCCGCCCAGGCCGTGGTGCTGCGCCCGTTGCCGCCGCGCCTTGACGGACTCGCGCTGGCCGCCGGGCAGTTGTCCGCGAGCCGGGGTGCGGTGGTGGGTGGTGATCTGTACGAGGTGATGGCCACGCAACACGGGGTGCGGGTGGTCATGGGGGACGTAAGGGGCCACGGGCTGGCCGCGATCGGAACGGTCGCCGCGCTGCTGGGCAGCTTCCGCGAAGCCGTCCACGACGAGGGCGAACTCTCTTCCGTTCTGAGGCGGATGGAGCGCGCACTGGCCCGGCACCTGCGGGAGCGAGCGCGGGCCGAGCACCCCTCGTCCGGCCTGACCCACGACAACCCCGTCGCCGAGGACTTCGTCACCGTACTGCTGCTGGAGATAGCCCACGACGGCGAGGTACGCGCCCTCAACTGCGGCCACCCATGGCCGTATCTGCTGCGCGACGGCCGCGTGGAACCCCTCGCCCGCGACGACCCCCTGCCCCCTCTGGGACCGTTCCCGCTGCCCGCTGAACTGCCGGCCACCGGCTGCGGCCATGTGCTGCCCGGCGAGGCGTTGTTCCTGCACACCGACGGTGTGGAGGACGCACGGGACGCACGGGGCCGCTTCTTTCCCTTGCCCGCCATGCTCACCGAGGCCGTCAGCACACAGCCGGTTTCGCCGAGAGCGGTCCTGGATGACGTCTTCGCCGGGCTCCTGCGCCACACGGGCGGAAGCCCCTCGGACGACATGGCGGTACTGGTACTACGCAACGACCGCGTGGCACAACGCGCCCCTTCAGGGGCGCGGTCAGCCACAACGCGCCCGCAGCCGACAAATCACCTGTAGCCCCCGACGCCGCCCGCCGAGCCACGGAGTGTCGGGCAGGCAGCTGGGCGGACGGCGCGAAGACGGGCCACCGCACTGTACGAGGGGGAGCCGGCGGCCCGGTCGGCCTCTTGCGAGGCATTTCAGTGAACCGGCCGGGAACTCTCCGCAACAGCGCACGTACTGCCAGGATTCGAGCACTCCGTTCACACCCCGTGTGAAGGCGAACGCACTACTCTGTCCGCACCGAGTCACCCGGAGGGCATTCATGCAGCCCAACACTCTCCTCGACGCGATTCTCGACGAGGCCGGGATATCTCACGCGGGACTGGCCGCACATGTGAACCAGGCGGGGCGGAGCCGTGGCCTGGCGCTTCGTTACGAACACACCGCCGTGGCCCGGTGGTTGAAGGGCCAGCGGCCGCGCGGCCAGGTGCCCGACCTGATCTGCGAAGTGCTCGCCGCGCGCCTGCAACGGCCCGTCACGCTCGACGACATAGGTCTCGGCGTACCCGGCGAGTCGGCCGCTCCGCACAGCACGACCCTCTCCGGTTTCGTCGAGCGCGCCACCGCCCTGTGGCGCTCCGACGAGCAGCAGCGCCCGCACATCCTCGGCGCTCCCGCCGTCACCGGAACGCCCGCCGTGATGCCCGTATGGGAGTGGGAGAACCCGCCCGAGGACACGGACGTCTCACGCGGCGGACGGCAGCGCGTGAGCATGGCCGACATCGAGATGCTGCGCTCCGCCCGCGCCCACTACGAGCAGATGTACCGCAAGGCGGGTGGCGTGGCGACCCGCAGCCGCATCGTCGGGTTCCTCAACTCCGAGACCGCGCCGCTTCTCAGAGGCAGCTACACCGACGCGACGGGCCGCCAACTCCACCGCGCCACCGGCGGGTTGGTGGCGATCGCGGGCATCTGCGCCTATGACTCCGACGCGCACGGTCTCGCCCAGCGCTACTTCCACCAGGCGCTCAGACTCGCAAAAGCGAGCGGGGACCGGGGACTTGGCGCCTATGTCATCGCCCTGCTCGTGAATCAGTCGCTGTTCATGCGCGAGTACCGGCAGGCCGTCGCCTTCGCCGAGGCCGCGCTGCGCGCCGCGGGGCGGCACATCACGCCGGCGCTCGCCTCCGACCTCTACGCGATGCAGGCCAAGGCGTATGCACACCTGGGCGACGGCAGCAGCGCGCTGTCCTGCATACGGCGTGCCGAGTCGGCCGCCGAACGCATCCGGCGCGGTTACGAGCCGGACGAGACCGGCTATGTCCAGCCGGGCCTGGTCAACGTACAGGTGGCGGAGGCCCTGTTGAGCCTCGGTGACCTGACGGCCGCGCAGGAGCATGCCGCGGCCGCCGTGGACACCCCGGCGCACGACCGGGGCCGGGTGCACCGGCTCGCCATGCTCAGCCAGATCGAACTGCGCCAGGGAAACGCGGACAAAGCGGTGGTCACCGCGGTCGAAATGGCCGAGCAGGCGCGGGGCATGGAGTCCCAGCGGCTGCGCGACAGACTGCGGGCGGTACGCGAGCATCTGGTGGCCAGTGACTGCGCGGGAACGTCCGAGGCCGCCGAACTCATCGACGGGGCACTGCGCGTACCGCTCTAGAGGAAGCCCCACCTCTGCGCCTTGCCGCTGTGCTGTGAGCGGACATGGCGAGCCTGCTGTGTGGACGCTCCTGCTGCGATATTGCCATCTACTCGGCGGAAGGTGGCAGAACCGTGCAGTGGACGAAACAGAACGAGCAAACTGTGTATGCAAACCGCTGGTTCAGCGTCAATCTCGCAGACGTAGAGCTACCGGACGGTCGGCACCTCGATCACTTCCTCATACGGCTGCGGCCCGTCGCCGTGGCCACCGTGGTGAACGAGGCCAACGAGGTGCTGCTCCTGTGGCGGCACCGCTTCATCACCGACAGCTGGGGGTGGGAGCTCGCGGCGGGCGTCGTCGAGGACGGCGAGGACATCGTCGTCGCGGCAGCCCGCGAACTGGAGGAGGAGACCGGGTGGCGGCCGGGACCCCTACGCCATCTGATGAGCGTCGAGCCCTCCAACGGGCTCACCGACGCGCGGCACCACATCTACTGGGCCGACGAAGGCGCGTACATCGGACACCCCGTGGACGACTTCGAGTCGGACCGTCGCGAGTGGGTTCCGCTCAAGCTCGTCCCCGACATGGTCTCCCGCGGAGAGGTCCCGGCCGCCAACATGGCAGCCGCGCTGCTCCTCCTGCACCACTTGAAGCTCGGGCAGGACGCCTTGCCCTGATCCCCCCACCGCGTCCTGGACCAGGCTCAGCGGCCGAAGGCCTGCCAGACCGTCACGACCAGTGAGCCCACTGCCGTGACGGTCACGAGCGCGGGCAGCGGCCAACGGTTGTGTTCCAGGATGACGACCCGTGCGCTCAGGTCGTCCAGATCCTTGGCGGTCCGTTCGTCGTGCTGCGTGAGCAACGCCAGTCCTCCCTCGATCCGGGCAAGGCCCACTTCGTGGGACCGGCGTAACTCCGCGAGTTCACCATGAACCACGGGATGCTCGGGTTCGGCGGTCACAGTCCGCTCCTTTCCGTAGTCGTCACATCCCTTGATGCGCACGGAAAGTCAACTCGCCTGGTTGACGCATGGGGAGCGTGTGCGAGGGGCATATGCGTGCCCGGCAAGCACACGGTGTGTGAATGGCGTGGGCCCGGCCCTCCAGAAGAGTGCCGGGCGCACGTCGGCCCGAAATGTGCGGAGCGTAATCAGTGCGAGGCTGTCACTACGGGTAGCTGTAGAAGCCCGAGCCCGACTTCCGGCCCAGGCGGCCCGCGTCCACCATGCGCTGGAGCAGCGGGGGAGCGGCGTACAGCGGTTCCTTGTACTCCTCGTACATCGAGTACGCCACCGACGCGACCGTGTCCAGGCCGATCAGGTCGGACAGCTTGAGCGGGCCCATCGGGTGGGCGCAGCCGAGCTCCATGCCGTTGTCGATGTCCTCGCGGCTCGCGATGCCCGACTCGAACATCCGGATCGCGGAGAGGAGGTAGGGGATCAGCAGGGCGTTGACCACGAAGCCCGAGCGGTCCTGGGCGCGGATCGAGTGCTTGCCCAGGATCTTCTCCACCAGTGCCTGCGCCCGGCTGATCGTGCCCTCGGAGGTGGTGAGCGCCGGAATCAGCTCGACCAGCTTCTGCACGGGGGCCGGGTTGAAGAAGTGGATGCCGATGACCTGGTCGGGACGCGAGGTGGCCACGGCGAGCTTCACCAGCGGGATCGAGGAGGTGTTGGAGGCGAGGATCGCGTCCTGGCGGGTCACCACCTGGTCGAGCACCTGGAAGATCTCCGTCTTGACCTGCTCGTTCTCGACGACGGCCTCGATCACCAGGTCTCGGTCGGCGAACTCGCCGAGGTCGGTGGTGAAGGTGAGCCGTTCCTGCGTCGCGGCCAGCTCCTCCTCGGAGATCTTGCCGCGCTCGGCCGCCTTGGAGAGCGAGTTGTAGAGCCGGGTCCGGCCGATCTCCAAGGCCTCGCCCGTGGTCTCGGCGACCTTCACATCAAGACCGGCACGGGCGCACACCTCGGCGATGCCCGCTCCCATCTGGCCGCAGCCCACCACTCCGACACGTGAGATGTCTCCGAAGGTGTCCGTCACATCGTCCCTTTCGCTGTTCCATGGGGGGTGGCAGGACCCGGGGGCGCCTGCTCCATTCGTGCACGTTACTCTCGGGCTCCCGATGATCGATCGTCCGGGTACGGCATGCTGTCGGCCTGGAAGCGGTACGTGACCAGGCCGATTCGTTACGTATGGGGGAGAACCCATGGGGCGAGTGACACGCAGGGCGTTCGCGGGGGTCATGCTGGCGGGGCTCACGACCGCCGGAGGCGCGGCGGCATGGGCCGCGACGACCGGTGGCGGGGAGGACGAGGACGAGACGGCCGAGCCCCGGCGTCGCGCCGGCGCCGGTGAGCTGCGCGGTATGTGGCTGTCCACGGTCGCCAACCGAGACTGGCCGTCCAGGACCGGGCTGACGGCGGCTCAGCAGCGCACTCAGCTGCTCGCACATCTCGACACGGCCGTGCGCTGCCGCCTGAACACGGTGGTCTTCCAGGTGCGCCCCACGGCCGACGCCCTGTGGCCCTCGCCGTACGAGCCCTGGTCGCAGTACCTCACCGGCGTCCAGGGCAAGGACCCCGGCTGGGACCCGCTCGGCACCGCGGTCGAGGAGGCGCATGCGCGGGGCCTGGAACTGCACGCCTGGTTCAACCCGTACCGGATCGCCAACCACGCCGACCCCGCCAAGCTCATCGCGTCCCACCCCGCCCGCAAGCACCCCGGCTGGGTCGTGCCGTACGGCGGGAAGCTCTACTACAACCCGGGGCTGCCCGAGGTCCGCGCCTTCGTCCAGGACGCGATGCTCGACGCGGTGAAGAAGTACGCCGTCGACGCCGTGCACTGGGACGACTACTTCTACCCCTACCCGGTCCCGGGCGAGGCCTTCGACGACGACGCGGCGTACGCGAAGTACGGCGGCGGCTTCCCGAACCGGGCGGCCTGGCGGCGGGACAACACGGACAAGCTGGTGCGCGAGACGGCCGCCCGGGTGAAGAAGACCCGGCCGGCCACGCAGTTCGGGATCAGCCCGTTCGGGGTGTGGCGCAACGCCGCGACCGACTCGCTCGGCTCGGACACCCAGGCCGGTGTGCAGACGTACGACGATCTGTACGCCGACACCAGGAAATGGGTCCGCGAGGGCTGGATCGACTACATCTGCCCGCAGATCTACTGGAACATCGGCTTCGCCGCCGCCGACTACGCCAAGCTGCTGCCCTGGTGGGCGAAGGTCGCCGAGGGCAGCAGGACCAAGCTGTACGTGGGTGAGGCGCTGTACAAGGCCGGGGATCCGGCCCAGCCCGAGGCCTGGCAGGCCCCGGCCGAGCTGTCACGGCACCTCACCCTCGCCAAGGAGCACCCCCAGGCGCGCGGGCATGTGTTCTTCGCGGCCAAGGAGGTCCGCGCCGACCCGACCGGCGCGATGGCACGCGTGATCGCCGATCACTACAAGCAGCCCGCGAAACCGCCGCGCTGACCTCCTGGGCCCGGCCCGGCTTACCTCTGGGTCTGGTTCTCGCCGACGTGATGCTGGACGACGGTGTCAGGACCGGGGGACATCACGGTCTCGTGGCCGTCCTCGAAGCGGACGCGGAACGGGGGATTGCCGTCCGGCCCGAGTACCTCGACGACTTCCGCGACCCGGTCGTGCTGTCCGACGATCCTGCCGTGTACCAGCAGGTGGTCGCCTTTGCTTGCACGCATCTGGTGGGCCTCCTCGTCTCGCACGGGAGTAGCGGTCCGTGGGTCTGTCCGTGGGTTTCAGTCTAGGGCCGTTGGAGCTGGTTGCCACCGGGTGTGTGCCGCTCAGGCGCGCGCTCGCTGGGCGACCGCGATGCAGACCAGCACGGCCGCGGCCGCGAGCGGTGCGGCCGGGGTGATGTGCTCGCCGAGGAGCAGCACCGACCACACCAGTGTGAGCAGGGGCTGCGCCAACTGCAACTGGCTGGCCTTCGGGATGCCGATCATCGCCATGCCCCGGTACCAGACCACCAGGCCGAGGAACTGGGAGCCGGCCGCCACCCAGAGCAGTCCGGTCACGCTGTGCGCGGTCAGCCGTACCGGCTCGTACGACAGCGCGATCGCGGTGGCCGGCAGCGTGAGCGGCAGGCACAGCACCAGGGCCCAGCCGATGACGTGCCAGCCGGGCATCACACGGGCCAGACGGCCGCCTTCCGTGTAGCCGGCCGCGCAGATCAGCAGCGCCGCGAAGAGGTAGGCGTCCGCGCTCGACAGGGCGCCGCCGCTCTGCTCCACGGTGAACGCGATCACCACGGCCGATCCCGCGAGCGCCGCGGCCCAGAAGGTACGGGAGGGGCGGGTGCCGACACGCAGGGCCGAGAGCAGCGCGGTGGTCACGGGGAGCAGGCCGACCACGACCGCGGCGTGGGCGGTCGTGGAGGTCTCCAGGGCGAGGGTGGTGAGCATGGGGAAGCCGAGTACGACTCCGGCGGCCACGACGGACAGGCCCGCCCAGTGGCGGCGGGCGGGCAGCGGTACGCGCAGGGCCAGCAGGCAGCCGCCCGCGATGAGCGCGGCAAGGAGACTCCGCACGGCTACGAGCGACCACGGGCCGAAGCCTTCAAGACCCCAGGCGGTGGCGGGGAAGGTGAGGGAGAAGGCGGTGACACCGAGGGCGGCTTGGAGGGTTCCGGAACGGGGCCCTGCCGGGGGCTGGTTGGAAGGCTGCGGGCCGTCTGTGGCTGGTCGCGCCCGCGCGGCGGAGCCGCCGATGTCACCGCCCCGCGCCCCTGACGGGGCGGTGGGCACCGCTATCGATGTCGGTGGAGTAGCGCTATCCTCTGCTCTCATGCATGAGCGTAGCAGTGTGGGCGATCTGGCGAATCAGCTGCGGAGCGAGCTTGACCGCTACTCTCCCGGTGGAAAGCTGCCGTCCAGTCGGGCGCTCGTCGAGCGGTTTCGGGTGAGTCCCGTGACCGTGTCCCGGGCGCTGGCGCAGCTGGCCGCCGAGGGGCTGGTGGTGACCCGGCCGGGGGCCGGCGCGTTCCGGGCCCGGCCGCGGACCGCCGGGACGGTCGCGGGCGACACCTCCTGGCAGGAGGTCGCGCTCAGCGCGGACGCCGCCGCCGAACTCGTGCCGCGCACCGTCGACGCCTCCGGGGTGCTGGTCACGCTGGCCACACCGCCGTCCGGGGTCATCGAGTTCAACGCGGGCTATCTGCACCCCGCATTGCAGCCGGAGCGGGCGATGGCCGCGGCGCTGTCCCGGGCGGGCCGGCGCCCCGGTGCCTGGGCGCGACCGCCGGTGGACGGGCTGCCGGAGCTGCGCGAGTGGTTCGCGCGGGGCATCGGCGGCGCGATCACCGCCGCCGAGGTGCTGATCACGGCAGGCGGCCAGTCCGCGCTGACCACCGCCCTGCGCGCGCTCGCCCCGCCCGGTGCACCGGTCCTCGTGGAATCGCCCACGTATCCCGGCATGCTGGCGATCGCCCGGGCGGCCGGACTCCGTCCCGTACCGGTACCGGTCGATGCCGACGGGGTACGCCCCCATCTGCTCGCCGACGCGTTCAGGGCGACCGGTGCCCGCGTCTTCGTCTGCCAGCCGCTGTTCCAGAACCCGACCGGTGCCGTGCTCGCCCCGGAGCGGCGCGGCGAGGTGCTGCGGATCGCGCGTGAAGCCGGTGCGTTCGTCGTGGAGGACGACTTCGTACGCCGTCTCGTGCACGAGGACGCGGGGCCGTTGCCGCGTCCGCTGGCCTCGGACGACCCCGACGGAGTCGTCGTGCACGTCTGCTCCCTGACCAAGGCGACCTCGCCGAGTTTCCGGGTGAGCGCGCTCGCCGCCCGCGGGCCCGTACTGGAACGGCTGCGGGCCATCCAGGTCGTCGACACCTTCTTCGTGCCGCGCCCGCTCCAGGAGGCGGCCCTGGAACTCGTCGGCTCGCCCGCCTGGCCGCGTCATCTGCGGGCCGTCGCCACGGAGCTGAAGAACCGCCGCGACACCATGACGGCCGCGCTGCGGCTGCGACTTCCCGAGTTCGCCCTGCCGCACATCCCCTCCGGCGGCTACCACCTGTGGCTGCGGCTGCCCGAAGGCACGGACGAGTCGGCCCTGACCGCCGGCGCCCTGCGCGCGGGCGTGGCCGTCACCCCAGGCCGCCCCTACTTCAGCGCCGAACCCGCCGCCGCACACCTGCGGCTGAGCTTCGCGGCCGTGGCGAGCGCGGCGGAGATCGACGAGGGCGTACGCAGACTGCGGACCGCCTTCGAGTCGGGTGCCGTACGCCCCGGGTAACTCCTGAGCAACGCCTCTTGACCTGCGTACTTCCGCGGCTCACGATCTGCCCATGCAACTTCGGGTCACGTTGGTCGCCGCCGCGCGCAGCTCCCCGCTGCTCGCGGAGCGGTTCGAGGACGACCGGCCGCTCGACCAGGAGGGCTGGGACGAGGTGCAGCGCGTGGCGCACATGCTGGTGCCGTTGGCGGCGGCCGAGCTGCGGTACTGCTCGCCGACGCGGCGCAGCCGGGCCACCGGGGACGCCCTCGGTTACGCCCCGCTTGTCCAACCCGCCCTGCGGGACTGCGACATGGGCCGCTGGCGCGGGTTCACGCTCGGCGAGGCGATGGCCCGTGAGCCCGAGGCCGTGGACGCCTGGCTCACCGATCCGCGCTCCGCGCCGCACGGCGGCGAGTCGCTGCTGGAGTTCATTCAGCGCGTGGGCGGCTGGCTCGACACGCGTCCCGCCGACGACGACGGCGGCAAGATCGTCGCGGTGGCGGAGCCCGCCGTCGTACGCGCCGCGCTCGTCTACGCACTGATGGCGCCTCCGTCGACGTACTGGAACATCGACGTCCGCCCCCTGTCGACGGCCACGCTCACGGGCCGGGCGGGGCGCTGGAACCTCCGGTTCGACGGTCAGCCCGCGCGGGTGTAGTCCGTCGTGAGCACCAGGTCCTTGGCCGGTCCGCCCACCCGCCACACCGTGCGCCAGCGGTCCGCGTCGTACACCGTGAACTCGCCCCGGTAGAGGTCCGCCGCGCACGGGTGGTCGGTGAGGTGCCGCCCGGTGGTCAGGTCCAGGTCATGGAAGGGGCGGCCGTCGGCGAACCGTACGTCGGCCCGGGCCGGCGTATCGCCCGGCAGGAACCGCAGGGTTCGCTCGGCGGGACGGGCGACGCCCTGCCATACGAAGGTGCCGGACTCGTGGTGGAGCAGGCCGCCCTCTGGGAGCGGTGCGAACTCCGTCGTCCCGCTGAAGGTCCCTTCCGCCTCGCTCGCGTGGTCCCGTACCGAGCGTTCCACGCGCCAACTCCCGGCCAGATACGCCAGAACGTCGGCCACCGGCCAGAAATCATCCATGCCGTTCCGCCTCCCTGACGTGTCCTGTGCAAACCATTGACGCACTCCAGCCCCCTCCTTATCTTGCCGTTCGAAGTGTTGATCACTGTCCGATATTTCGAACAATTTGAACGATCAATGTCGAATCATCCAAGAGCCGCGGAGTATCCATGTCACGCACCCGCACCCGCTGGAGACTCGCCCTGACGGCCACCGGCATCATGGCCGCCTCGCTCCTCGTCCCGGCCGCCCCCGGGAACGCCGCCGCCGAGGACACCACCGACTATGCGATCACCGTCGACCCGAAGACCAAGGGCGCGAAGATCGACGACACGATGTACGGCGTCTTCTTCGAGGACATCAACCGGGCCGCGGACGGCGGCCTGTACTCGGAGCTCGTACAGAACCGGTCGTTCGAGTACTCGACGGCCGACAACGCCTCGTACACGCCCCTCACCTCCTGGGCCGCCTCCGGTACCGCGAAGGCCGTGAACGACGACGGCCGCCTCAACGCCCGCAACCGCACCTACCTCACCCTCGACGGCGGTTCGTCCGTCACCAACTCCGGTTACAACACCGGGATTTCGGTCGAGAAGGGCAAGGTCTACGACTTCTCGGTCTGGGCCCGCGCCGACCAGGCCTCCGCCCTCACCGTGACCCTGGCCGACGCCGACGGGACGCTCGCCGAGGCCCGCCGGGTCACCGCGCGCGGCGGCTGGGCCAAGTACAAGGCGAAGTTCACCGCGACCCGCACGAGCACCACCGGCCGCCTCACCGTCGCCGCCGCAGGACCGGTCGCGCTCGACATGATCTCGCTCCTGCCGCGCGACACGTACAAGGGCCATGGCCTGCGCAAGGACCTCGCCGAGAAGATCGCCGCCCTGGACCCCGGTTTCGTCCGCTTCCCGGGCGGCTGCCTGGTCAACACCGGCAGCATGGAGGGATACGACGAGGCCTCCGGCTGGCAGCGCAAGCGCTCGTACCAGTGGAAGGACACCATCGGCCCCGTCGAGCAGCGCGCGACCAACGCCAACTTCTGGGGCTACAACCAGAGTTACGGCCTCGGCTACTACGAGTACTTCCAGTTCTCCGAGGATATCGGCGCGATGCCGCTGCCCGTCGTCCCCGCGCTCGTCACCGGCTGCGGCCAGAACAAGGCCACCGACGACGACGCGCTCCTCAAGCGGCACATCCAGGACACCCTCGATCTGATCGAGTTCGCCAACGGGCCCGTGACCAGCGAGTGGGGCAAGAAGCGGGCGCAGATGGGCCACCCGAAGCCCTTCGACCTCACCCACCTCGGCGTCGGCAACGAGGAGAACCTGCCGAACGAGTTCTTCGCCCGCTTCAAGCAGTTCCGCGCGGCCATCGAGGCGAAGTACCCGGACATCACCGTCATCTCCAACTCCGGTCCGGACGACACTGGTTCGACCTTCGACACGGCCTGGAAGCTGAACCGCGAGGGCAACGTCGACATGGTCGACGAGCACTACTACAACAGCCCGCAGTGGTTCCTGCAGAACAACGACCGCTACGACTCGTACGACAGGAACGGCCCCAAGGTCTTCCTCGGCGAGTACGCCTCCCAAGGCAACGCCTTCAAGAACGCCCTCTCCGAAGCCGCGTTCATGACCGGCCTGGAGCGCAACGCGGACATCGTGAAGCTGGCCTCGTACGCCCCGCTGCTCGCCAACGAGGACTACGTGCAGTGGCGCCCCGACATGATCTGGTTCAACAACCACGCCTCCTGGAACTCGGCCAACTACGAGGTCCAGAAGCTGTTCATGCGCAACGTCGGCGACCGGGTCGTGCCGTCCAGGGCCACCAGCACACCGTCGCTGAGCGGTCCCATCTCGGGCGCCGTCGGCCTCTCGACCTGGGCGACCAGCGCCGCGTACGACGATGTGTTGGTGACCGGCGCGGACGGTTCGACGCTGCTCAGTGACGACTTCTCCGGTGACGCCTCGAAGTGGACGCACACGGGCGGCGGCAGCTGGAGCGTCCAGGACGGGCAGTACGTGCAGACCGACGAGGCCGCCGAGAACACCATGGTGTCGGCGGGCGATCCGTCATGGCACGACTACGACCTGCATGTGAAGGCCACCAAGAAGTCCGGCAAGGAGGGCTTCCTCGTCGCCTTCGGGGTCAAGGACACCGGGAACTACTACTGGTGGAACCTGGGCGGCTGGAACAACACCCAGTCCGCCGTCGAACAGGCCGTGGACGGCGGCAAGGGGACGCTCATCACCAAGGCCGGGTCGGTCGAGACGGGCCGCGCGTACGACATCGACATCAAGGTGCGCGGCCGTCAGGTGACCCTCTACCTCGACGGCAAGGAATGGGGCAGCTTCACCGACGACAAGCCGGCCGAGCCGTTCCGGCAGGTCGTCACGCGGGACGCGAAGAGCGGTGACGTGATCGTCAAGGTGGTCAACGCCCAGGCGGCGGACGCCCGTACGGCCGTCGACCTCGGCGGGCTGAAGACGGCGAAGAAGGCCGCCGTCACCACGCTGAAGGCCGCGCCCGACGCGGTGAACAGCGAGACGGAGACGCCCGTCGCCCCCGTCAGGTCCACCTTCGAGGGAGTCGCCGACAAGTTCACGTACACCTTCCCGGCCAACTCGGTCACCTTCCTGAGGATCAAGGAGAGGTGATCGCAAGGGTCCGGACGAGGTGATCCGGCGGGCGGCTCAGGTGTCGGTGCTCAGGCGCCGAAGTAAGCCTGAGCCGCCCGTACGCCCTCGGCCAGCGCGTCGACCTCCTCCGGCGTGTTGTAGACGTAGAACGTCGCCCGTGTCGTCGCCGGGACCCCGTAGCGCCGCACGATCGGGCGGGCGCAGTGGTGGCCGACGCGGACCGCGACGCCCCGCTCGTCGAGCACCTGGCCTACGTCGTGCGGATGGATGCCGTCGACCGTGAAGGAGACCGCCGAGCCGCGGTCCGTGAGGTCGCGCGGGCCGATGACGCGTACGCCCGGGATCTCCTGGAGCAGCTCCAGCGCCCGTGCCGTGAGGGTGTCCTCGTATGCGGCGACCTCGTCCATGCCGAGGGCTTGGAGATAGTCGACGGCAGCCGCTAGGCCCACCGCCTGCGGCGCCATCGGGACACCCGCCTCGAACCGCTGGGGCGGCGGCAGGAAACTCGCACGGTCCATCTCGACGACCTCGATCATCGAGCCGCCGGTGAGGAACGGCGGGAGATCCGCGAGGAGTTCGCGCCGCCCCCACAGCACGCCGACGCCGTTCGGACCGAGCATCTTGTGCCCGGAGAAGGCGAGGAAGTCGGCTCCCGACTCGCGTACGTCGACGGGCCGGTGGGGGACGGACTGCGCGCCGTCCACCACGACCAGCGCGCCGACCGTGTGCGCTCGATCGGCGATCAGGCGTACGGGGTTGACCGTGCCCAGGACGTTCGACTGATGCGTCAGCGCGACGACCTTCGTGCGCTCGTCGAGCAGTTCGTCGATACGGGAGAGATCGAGACGGCCCTCGTCGGTGAGCCCGAACCAGTCCAGCTTCGCGCCGGTGCGCTCGGCGAGCTGCTGCCAGGGCACCAGGTTCGCGTGGTGCTCCATCTCCGTGACCACGATGCGGTCGCCGGGGCCGATACGGCGCGCGTTGCCGAGCCCGTACGCGACGAGGTTGATGCCCTCCGTCGCGTTCTTGGTGAAGATGATCTCGTCGGCCCGGTCCGCGGAGGCGCCGACGAAGCGGGCGATCGTGCGGCGCGCGTTCTCGTACGCCTCCGTCGCCTCGCCCGCCAGCTGGTGGGCGCCGCGGTGCACGGCCGCGTTGTGCGTGAGGTAGAAGTCCCGCTCGGCGTCGAGAACTTGGAGCGGTTTCTGCGTGGTGGCCCCCGAGTCCAGATAGACGAGCCCGGCGCCGCTCTCCACCGTGCGTTCGAGGATCGGGAAGTCCTTGCGGAGCGCGTCCACATCGAAGGCCACGGCGATACACCTCTCACGGGTTCGTGCGTTGTTTGCCGTGAGGAACGCTAGGCTTCCTCACGGAGAATCGCAAGCGTTAGCATGAGACCGTGGATCACGACGCCCCCCACTACCTGCACCAGCTCCAGGTCCCCGGCGAGGAGCGCTATGTCTCGCTCGCCCTGGTCAACACGCGTTTTACGCTGAGCCACGGCACGGTCGACCTGCTCGACGACACCGAGGCCGCGCACCTGTGGCTCGTACGCCATGAGCTGCTGCCGGACCGGGTGGCGCTGAACGGGCGGCAGTTCGGCAGGCTCCTCGGGCTGCGCGAGTCACTGCGTTCGCTGTTCGAGGCGTGCGGCGCGCACGCCCTGCCGCCGGGGGACAGCCTCGACACCCTCAACTCCGCGCTGGCGGCGGCCCCTTCGACGCCACGACTCGCCTGGACGTCCGAGGGCCCGCACCGCGCCGACGAACCCGACACCGGCAACCCGGCCGCCGCCGCGCTCTCCCTCCTCGCCGAGGACGCCACGGAACTCCTCACCGGCTCCGAGGCCGGCCAGCTCACGGAGTGCGCCGCCCAGGGCTGCGTCCGCTGGTTCCTGCGCTCGCACGCGGCCCGCCGCTGGTGCACGACGAAGTGCGGCAACCGGGTGCGGGCGGCACGGGCGTATGCGGCTCGCAAGGGGCGGTGAAGGGCAAGGGCAGTAGGGGTGGCGGAGGGCAGCGGAGGGCTATTCGCGCACCGTCACCAAAACGGATGCCCGGGCCGGCGCGTGTGCCCTGTTGTACGCCCGGACCCAGATCTCATGGCGACCCGGCCGAAGGCGCAGGGCGGCCGTCAGTCGTCCGGTGGCCGGGTCGTAGTGGCAGGGCGCGCGTCGCCCGTCCACCTCGACGTCGACGCGCGCCGCGTCCACGCCCGAGAGCGCGTCGGTGATCCGGGCCTCCACCCGTACGTCGGGACCGTCCACCGTGGTTCCGTCGGCCGGGGTGAGCCGGTCGACGGAGGGCGCGAGCGGGATCGGCCTGCCGCGCCTGCGGGACCTGCGCTGGATGCGGGAGACGGAGGGCGGGACGGAACGCTCGCCGTCCGCGGTGCGGATCGACGCCTCGAAGACGAGCGGGTAGTCCACGCCCCGGCGCACTCCCTCCCCGGCGACGACCGTGAACTCCACGCTCGTACGGCCCTTGGGCGGCACGGTGATCCGGCCCTTCGGGCGGGCTGGCCGGGTCGGCCGTACCGTCCAGCCGCCGAAGGCCTGGCCGGTCACATCGACTGTCTGGGGCGCGGCGTTGAAGTTGTAGACGTCGACGGCCATCCGGGTCGTGGTGGACAGCCGGTAGCCGAGGGGCGGTTCGGCGTCGCCGTCAGCCTTGTTGGGTGCGGCGTTCGCGAGGTCGAAGCGCTGGCTGAGCACGATGTGCTCGGCGGCGGACAGGTTCCGGGTGGCGGGGCGGGAGTCCGGGTCCTCCTCCGACTCCGCTTCCTGTATGCCTTCTATGTCTTCTATGGCTTCTATGCCTTCTTGTACGACATAGACCGGGTTCTGCGAGACCTTCACCCGGCCCTCGGGCCCGACCGTCCCCACGCGGCGGCCCATGATGTCGTACACCTCGGCCGTCACCCCAGACACCACCGGAATCTCGACCTCCGACACCTCCTCCGCCGCCGTTGCCCAGGCCACCGTGACGTGTCGCCCGGCCCCGTCCGCGAAGACGTGGCACGCGTCGGACAGCCGCTCCACGAAACGCGCCTCGCCGAGCAGTGAGGTGAGCGCGGCGTGGGCGCTGTAGGCGGGCCAGGGCTGGAAGTCGCGGCTGAGCAGCCCGAAGTACACGCCCTCGTCGTGGATCGGCGGCGCGCCGAACCAGAACTGCTTACCCGTCCCGGCCGCCAGGCTGCCCACCGTCGCGCGGACGAGATAGCGGGCCTGGACGGCCTGTTGCGCGGGGGTGAGATCGCTGCCGGGCCGCGCATTGAGGAAGATCCCGGACTCGGTCATCCACATCGGCAGCCGTGCGGCCCCGTACAGACGGCGCAACTCCCTTTGTACGTCGGTCGATTCGGGGACGTCGGGATCGGCCTGGTCGCTCGGATCCGGGTAGCCGTGGAAGCCCCAGGCGTCGGCGTAGCGGGCCACGTCGTTCTGCAGCATCAGGATCTGGAAGTAGCTGCCCGCGTCGGCGATGCCGGGCAGCACGGTGACCGTGGTGGACGGCCCCGCATCCGCGATCCCCAGCGCGGCCGCCTTGACGAAGGCCGCGTGCTGGTCGCCGGTGGAACTGGTCGTGTCGACGTCGGGCTCGTTCGACAGCTGGACCGCGTCGGGCGAGGCGGCGGCCAGATGGGCGGCGTAGCGGTACGTGTCCCGCAGATCGGCGGTCAGCGGCAGCGAGGCCTCCGTCATCGCCCACTCCGGGGCGGTGGTCAGTACATCGAGCGTGGCGAGCCCGTGGCGGTGGAAGGCCCGCCGCACGGTGTCGTACAGCCGTGTGTCGTACGTGCCTGGGCGCGGCTCGGCGGCGGGCCACGCCATTCCGTCGCGTACGTGTCCTGCGCCCATGTCCTTCATCGCGGCGGCGAAGGCGTCCAGTCGGGAGGGCGGTACGAGGGAGAAGACGTAGCTGTTGACGCCGAAGCGGTTGCCGGGGCCGGTGACGGGCCGTCGCCCGGGCAGTCGCGCGAAGCAGCCGGTGATGCCGGCGGCCGTCACCCGGTAGTGGCCCGGAGGCAGTTGGCGCAGTTCCGGGAGCGTGATCGATACCTGTGTCCTGCCGGCCGGGACGGTCGCCCGCCCTCGCGCGACCTCGTTGCCGAAGTAGTCGGTGACGGTGAAGGCCAGCGTGCGGGGCCGTTCCGTGCGCCCTTCCAAGGCGAAGGTGAGCTGAGGGAGTCCAGGCTCGTCGCCCCGGTATGTACCCAGGTTGTGGGCCGGGTCGCCGAGGTGGATGCCGAGCGGTGCGACGCGGTGCACGGGCGTCAGCGTGAACCGGTCGAGGAGGAAGCGGTACCCGGTGGCGTCGGACAGGACGGTCGGCTCGTCGACGACGAAGGTGATCGTGTTCCTGCCGCGCGCCAACTCGACGACGCCCAGAGTGAGTTCGGAGAGATCGCCCCACGCGGGCGCGGATTCGTACCAGTACGGCTGTGAGCGGGCGACCGGCAGCGGGGGAGCGTCGCCCACCGCGAGCTTGAAGTAGGAGCCGACCTCCTCGATGTGCGGCTGCTCGACCGGGACCGTGGCCACCGCCGCCAGCCGGTACGGTCCCTCGGCGGGAACGTCCACCTCGTACGTCGCGTACCAGCCCCGCTCCGGCGGACGTCGAGCGGTCGCCAGCGCGAGTAACGCGCCGCCCGAGGCCCGGCGATCCCGGGCCGTCGGCATGTTGGTACGGACGGCCGACTCGGCCTGCACCGTGATCGCCGCCCTACGCGCCTCCGGGCCACTCCTGAACCCCGGCGAACCGAACCCGAGCGAACCGAGCCCCATCACCTTCACCGCCGTACGCCTGTCCATCGCCATGCGATCCAGCGGACCACGCGGCCGGGGCCACGGGCGTCGTGCGTACGAAGGGGCCGATCCCTGGGGCCACCTCGGGGAACGTCTCCTTCTGCGGACGGAGAGCAACCCTGAACCGCTCCAGGGGCGAGCGTGGAATCAAGGCTCCGCGTCAGGACTGGGCGAGGACGCAGAACTCGTGGCCCTCCGGGTCGGTCAGGCACGTCCACGGGACGTCGCCCTGGCCGATGTCGAGGTCGGTGGCGCCGAGGGCCCGCAGCCGGGCCACCTCCGCCGCTTTGTCGTCACCGGGGTACGGCAGCAGGTCGAGGTGGACGCGGTCCGGCGCTGTCTTCACGCCGGGCGTGCGGAGCAACTCGAGATACGGGCCGACACCCTTGGCGGAGCGCAACACCGCGTGATCGTCGGTCACCTCGTGCAGGGTCCAGTCCATCGCCTCGTCCCAGAAGCGGGCCACGGCCCGTGGATCCGCGCAGTCGACCACCACCGCGGCGATCGGCCCGGTGTCCCGGTAGATCTCCCGGGGCTCCAGCACGCAGAACTCGTTGCCCTCGGGGTCGGCGAGAACCGTCCACGGCACGTTGCCCTGGCCCACGTGGGCGGGCGTCGCACCGAGAGAGTGGAGACGCGCGATCAGGTCCGCCTGATGGGCCGCAGAGGTGGTGGCGAGATCGAGGTGCACACGGTTCTTCGTCGGTGTCTTGCGTTCCGGGACGGGAACGACGTCGATGCCGAGGACGACCGGGTCCGGCCAGACGAGGCCACCTTCTGGTCCGACGTAGGTGGTCACGCCGGCGCTGTAGGCACTCCAGCCGAGCGCCTCCGCCCAGAACCGGCCGACCGCCGAGGCATCAAGAGCTTTTATGTTCACGTGAACAGGTCGCAGCGCCATGGCGGCGATCCTAGGCGCCCGCTCTGCAGCGACATCCGCACCCTGCCACCATCTGGATTGCATAAACGTGCGGCGAAACGTATAGTCATGCCATCTAGAGGAGGGTTCCATGGCGGTACGTGCGGCGGTGGCTGGAGCGAGTGGATACGCGGGCGGGGAACTGCTGCGACTGCTCCTGGCACACCCCGAGATCGAGATCGGCGCTCTGACCGGCAACTCGAACGCGGGTCAGCGCCTCGGTGCGCTGCAGCCGCATCTGCTGCCGCTGGCCGACCGGGTGCTCCAGGAGACCACCTCCGACGTGCTCGCCGGGCATGACGTCGTCTTCCTGGCGTTGCCCCACGGGCAGTCCGCCGCCGTCGCCGAGCAGCTCGGTCCGGACGTTCTCGTCGTGGACATGGGGGCCGACTTCCGGCTGAAGGACGCGGGCGACTGGGAGAGGTTCTACGGCTCGGCGCACGCCGGGACCTGGCCGTACGGCCTCCCCGAACTGCCGGGTGGCCGCGCCGCGCTGGAGGGGTCCAAGCGCATCGCGGTACCCGGCTGCTACCCCACCGCCGCCTCCCTCGCGCTCGTCCCCGTGTACGCGGCCGGGCTCGCCGAACCCGAGGCCGTGATCGTCGCCGCCTCCGGGACCTCGGGCGCGGGCAAGGCGCTCAAGCCGCATCTGCTGGGCAGTGAAGTCATGGGCTCCATGTCGCCGTACGGCGTCGGCGGGGTCCACCGGCACACCCCCGAGATGATCCAGAACTTCGGCGCGGCAGCAGGCGAGCCGGTCACCGTCTCCTTCACGCCGACCCTCGCCCCGATGCCACGCGGCATCCTCGCCACGTGCACAGCCAAGGCCCGGGACGGCGTCACCGCCGAGTCCGTGCGCGCCGCGTACGAGAAGGCCTACGGCGACGAGCCCTTCGTACACCTGCTGCCGGAAGGGCAGTGGCCCGCGACCGCGTCCGTCTACGGTTCCAACGCCGTTCAGATCCAGGTCGCGTACGACGCGGCCGCACAGCGCATCATCGCGATCAGCGCCATCGACAACCTGACCAAGGGCACCGCGGGCGGCGCGGTGCAGAGCATGAACATCGCCCTCGGGCTGCCCGAGGACACGGGTCTTTCCACGATCGGAGTCGCACCGTGAGTGTCACCGCTGCCCAGGGCTTCACCGCCTCCGGCATCGCAGCAGGCATCAAAGAGAACGGCAACCCGGACCTCGCCCTCGTGGTCAACAACGGGCCCCGTCTGGCCGCCGCGGGCGTCTTCACCTCCAACCGTGTGAAGGCCGCGCCGGTGCTGTGGTCCGAGCAGGTCGTCAAGGGCGGCCTCGTCTCCGCCGTGATCCTCAACTCCGGTGGCGCCAACGCCTGTACGGGACCCAAGGGCTTCCAGGACACGCACGCCACCGCCGAGAAGGTCGCCGAGGTTCTCGGTCACAACGCCGGGGAGGTCGCCGTCGCCTCGACCGGCCTCATCGGCGTACTGCTCCCGATGGACAAGCTGCTCGACGGAGTCGGGACAGCCGCCGCCGCCCTGAACGAGCACGGCGGCGAGAAGGCAGCCATCGCCATCAAGACCACCGACTCCGTCCACAAGACTTCGGTTGTCGAGGGGAACGGCTGGACCGTCGGCGGGATGGCCAAGGGCGCCGGGATGCTCGCTCCCGGCCTCGCCACCATGCTCGTCGTCCTCACGACGGATGCCGACGTGGAGAGCGATGTACTGGACAGGGCGCTGCGCGCGGCCACGAAGGTCACCTTCGACCGCGTCGACTCCGACGGCTGCATGTCGACCAACGACACCGTCCTGCTGCTCGCCTCCGGCGCCTCCCGAGTCACCCCGGAATACGCGGAGTTCGCCGAAGCCGTACGCGCGGTCTGCGACGACCTCGGGCAGCAGCTCATCCGGGACGCCGAAGGCGCCAGCAAGGACATCAAGGTCGAGGTGATCAACGCCGCGACCGAGGACGACGCCGTCGAGGTGGGCCGCTCCATCGCCCGCAACAACCTCCTCAAGTGCGCGCTCCACGGCGAGGACCCCAATTGGGGCCGCGTCCTGTCCGCGATCGGCACGACCGCGGCCGCCTTCGAGCCCGACCGGCTGAACGTCGCCATCAACGGCGTCTGGGTCTGCAAGAACGGCGGCGTCGGCGAGGACCGCGACAAGGTCGACATGCGCTACCGCGAGGTCCATATCGTCGCCGACCTCGCGGCAGGCGATGAGACCGCCACGATCTGGACCAACGACCTCACCGCGGACTACGTCCACGAGAACAGCGCGTATTCGTCATGAGCAATGCGAGCGATGCGAGTAGTGCGAACAATGTGACGCGGAAGCACACCGCACTGCCCAAGGCCCAGATCCTCATCGAGGCGCTGCCCTGGCTGACCCGGCACAACGGCAAGATCGTCGTCATCAAGTTCGGCGGAAACGCCATGGTGAACGAGGAGCTGAAGGCCGCCTTCGCGCAGGACGTCGTCTTCCTGCGGCACGCGGGCCTGAAGCCCGTCGTCGTGCACGGCGGCGGCCCCCAGATCAACGCGCAGCTCGATCTGCACGGCCTCGAGAGCGAGTTCAAGGCGGGCCTGCGGGTCACCACTCCGGAGGCCATGGACGTCGTACGCATGGTCCTGGCCGGACAGGTGCAGCGCGAACTGGTCGGGCTGCTCAACCAGCACGGGCCGCTCGCCGTCGGCATGACCGGCGAGGACGCGCACACCATCACCGCCACCAAGCACCAGCCCGAGATCGACGGCGAGTTGGTCGACATCGGGCGGGTCGGCGAGATCACCGCAATCGACACAGGCGCGATCGAGGCACTGCTCGCGGACGGCCGGATCCCGGTGGTCTCCTCGATCGCCCGTTCCCAGGACGACGGACATGTCTACAACGTCAATGCTGATACGGCGGCTGCGGCACTCGCTGCGGCACTTGGCGCCGAAACCCTCATGGTCCTCACGGACGTCGAGGGCCTCTACGAGGACTGGCCGAACTCCGACGAGGTGATCAGCCGCCTCACCGCGAGGGAACTGGAGAAGCTGCTTCCCGAGCTGGCCAGCGGCATGGTCCCGAAGATGGAGGGCTGCCTGCACGCCGTGCGGAACGGCGTGAACACCGCCCGCGTGATCGACGGCCGGGTCCAGCACTCGATCCTGCTGGAGATCTTCACCGACGAGGGCATCGGCACGATGGTCGTGCCGGACGAGGACGACAGGAACAACAGGAACAAGGGGGATGCCGCGTGACCGGCAACGCTTCGAACGCCGAGCTCACCCAGCGCTGGCAGGGCGCGCTCATGGACAACTACGGCACGCCGCGGCTGCCCCTCGTCCGCGGCGCGGGCACGAAGCTCTGGGACGCCGACGGCAAGGAGTACCTCGACTTCGTCGGCGGGATCGCGGTGAACGCGCTCGGCCACGCCCACCCCGCGATCGTCGAGGCCGTCAGCAGGCAGATCGCCTCGCTCGGCCATGTCTCCAACCTCTTCGTCGCCGAGCCTCCTGTCGTGCTCGCCGAACGGCTGCTCCAGCTCTTCGGGCGGGATGGGCGCGTGTACTTCTGCAACTCGGGTGCCGAGGCCAACGAGGGCGCCTTCAAGATCGGCCGGCTGACCGGGCGTTCGCACATGGTCGCCACGCACGGCGGCTTCCACGGCCGGACCATGGGCGCGCTCGCGCTCACCGGGCAGCCGGGCAAGCAGGAGCCGTTCCTGCCGCTGCCGGGTGACGTCACGCACGTCCCGTACGGCGACGCCAAGGCGCTGGCCGCCGCGGTCACCGAGGACACGGCGCTCGTGGTCGTCGAGCCGGTGCAGGGCGAGAACGGCGTGGTCGTCCCGCCCGCCGGCTACCTCAAGGCGGTCCGCGCCATCACCGCGGCCACCGGCACGCTCCTCGTCCTCGACGAGGTGCAGACGGGCGTCGGGCGGACCGGGCACTGGTTCGAGTACCAGGCCCACGAGGGCGTCCTGCCGGACATCGTCACCCTCGCCAAGGGCCTCGGCGGCGGACTGCCCCTCGGCGCGACCGTCGCCTTCGGCCGCGCCGCCCAGCTGCTGAAGCCGGGCCACCACGGCACGACGTTCGGTGGGAATCCGGTCGCCTGCGCCGCCGGACTCGCCGTCCTCGACACCATCGAGGCCGAGGGTCTGCTGGAGAACGTGAAGCGGACGAGCGAGAAGCTGCGCGACGGAATCGAGTCACTGGCCCACCCGATGATCGGCCATGTCCGGGGCTCGGGCCTGCTCCTGGGTATCGTGCTCACCGAGCCGCTCGCGCCCCAGGCGCAGCAGGCGGCTCAGGACGCCGGCCTCCTGGTGAACGCGCCCGCCCCCGATGTCGTACGGCTGATGCCGCCGCTGAACCTGCGCGACGACGAGGTGGACGCCTTCCTCCGGGTGCTGCCCGGCGTTCTCGACGCAGTAGCCAACGGGGACGGACGAGCCAAAGAATGAGACGACGACGATGAGCCAGGCGCAGGATCACGAGCACGCCGGGCCTGCCGTGCCGCAGACCCGCACCGCACGCCACCGCCGGATCGTGGACATCCTCAACCGGCAACCGGTGCGCTCCCAGAGCCAGTTGGCGAAGCTCCTCGCCGACGACGGGCTGACCGTCACCCAGGCGACGCTCTCCCGGGACCTGGACGAGCTGAACGCGGTGAAGATCCGCAACAACGACGGCGACCTCATCTACGCGGTACCGAGCGAGGGCGGCTTCCGCACCCCGCGCGTACCGCTGGGCGAGTCGGCGAAGGAGGAGCGGATGCGGCGGCTCTCCGCGGAGCTGCTGATCTCCGCGGAGGCGTCCGCGAACCTCGTGGTCCTGCGGACCCCTCCGGGGGCTGCGCAGTTTCTTGCCTCGGCGATCGATCAGGCCGAGCTGCATGACATTCTCGGGACTATTGCGGGGGACGACACGTTGCTGTTGATCAGCCGTGACCCGACGGGTGGTCAGGCGCTGGCTGATCATTTGCTGCGGTTGGCTCAGAACAACCACTGAGCCGCGTCTCGTATGGGGCGCGCCCGCGCCCCTTAGGGGCGCGGGGAACTGCGCGACCAGCCACGGACGGCCGGCACCTGTCGTACCACGATGACCCGCTGAAGCCTTACCCCAGCCGGGCGGCCAGCCCACCCGTGCAGCGGACCTCGTCGCCCGCCGTGATGAGCAGCGCCTCGACGTCCGGCAGGGACTCCAGCCAGGCGAGAGCCTGCCGGGAACCCATCGCGAAGGCGGCCGTCGCCCAGGCGTCCGCCCAGGTGAGACGAGGGCCTACCACGGTGACGGCCACCAGGTCGGTGACCGCGGACTTGCCGGTGCCGGGGTCCACGATGTGGACGCCGCGCTCGGCGGAACCCGAGGTGGCGACGGCCAGTTCGTCGGCGCCGGCCGCGGAGACGACCGCCGCGAGGGAGCCCGGGCGCAGCGGGTCCGAGACACCGACCCGCCAGGGCCGCTGAGGCCCCGGCGTGCCGAGCAACTGCACGTCGCCCCCGCCGTTCACGCTCACGCCGCTCGCTCCGGCCGCCATGAGATGCCGGGCCGCGCGCTCGACCGACCAGCCCTTGACCAGGCCGGTCGGGTCGACGACCCCCGCGTACTGAGTGCTGAACCAGCCGTCGCTCAACCGCTCGGCCTCGGTGCACAGTTCGAGAACCTCGGCGACCTCCGGGTCGCAGGCGTCGACGGTCAGCTCGCCCCGGCCGAGCCGGGAGACCTGGCTGTCCTCTTTGTATGTGCTGAACACCGCGTCCACCACATGCAGTTGGGCGATCGCCTCCTCCAACGCGGTCTGGACGGCCTCGGGCTCGCCACCGCGCACGTCGAACGAGACGACCGTGCCCATCACCTCCTCCGCGTGGCGCACCGCCGCGGGGGGCGCCTCCGCGGATTCCGCCACCTCAGCCACCGACCTGGTCCAGGGCGTTCTGGAGGGACTTCTTGTAACCGGCGCTGGTGTACGTGGCACCCGAGACCGCGTCGATGTCCGCGCTGCCCGCGGCGACCGTCGCCTGGTTGAGCTTGGGGACCGCGTTGCCGCTGACCTGGTCGCTGCGTCCGCCGGTCGGCTTCTGCACCGCCTCGGCCTTGGTGATCTTGTCGCCGGTCATGGTGATACGGACCTGGACGGGGCCGTACTCCGTGTCGGACACGCTGCCGGTCACAACGCGGGCGTCGGCCGCCACGTCGGAGGACCCGCCACCGCCACTGCCACTACTGGAACCGGTCTCGCCGGATCCACTGCCGGAACCGGCCTGTCCGGAACCCGTCTGTCCGGAACCGGTCTCGCCGGAACCGCCGCTGGCCTTGGCGGCGTTGTCGATGGCGGACTGGAGGGACTTCTTGTAGCCGGCGCTGGTGTAGGTGGCGCCGGAGACGGCGTCGATGTCGGCGCTGCCCGCGGTGACGGCGGCTTGGTTGAGCTTGGGGATGGCGTCGCCGTTGACCTGGTCGCTGCGTCCGCCCTTGGGCTGCTGGACCGCCTCGGCCTTGGTGATCTTGCCGCCCGCCATGGTGACGCGGACCTGGACAGGACCGTACTCGGTCTTGGCCACGTCTCCGGTGGCCGTCTGGGCCTGGGCCGAGCCGGAGGACGACCCGCCGCCGGCCGGGGCCTTGGCGGCCTTGTCGATGGCGGACTGGAGGGACTTCTTGTAGCCGGCGCTGGTGTAGGTGGCGCCGGAGACGGCGTCGATGTCGGCGCTGCCCGCGGTGACGGCGGCCTGGTTGAGCTTGGGGATCGCGTCGGCGCTGATCTGGTCGCTGCGTCCGCCCTTGGGCTGCTGGACCGCCTCTGCCTTGGTGATCTTGCCGCCCGCCATGGTGAGGCGGACCTGGACGGGGCCGTACTCGGTCGTGGCCGCGGTTCCGGTGACGGCGCCGTCCTGGACGGCCGACTGCTGCGCGCCGCCCTGTGGCGACGCACCGCCCTGCGCGGATGCGGACGATGACGGGTCCGACGCCGGCTTCAGCGACAGAACCAGCACGATCCCGGACACGGTGGCGGCGGTGGCGAGCACGGCACGCCGAATGGGGTGACTCTTCTTCATCGCTCCTGACTCCCGTCGCTCACATCTCGAACGACTCGTGATGGATGCGGCGGGCCGGAACGCCCGCGCCGCGGAGTGCGTCGTACACCTGCTGTGCGAAGCCGGGCGGCCCGCACAGGAAAACGTCGTGGCGGTCGACGTCCGGCAGCTTTCTGCGCAGGGTCTCCGCCGAGATGTCGGGGCGCTCCCCGTCCGGGCTGTTGACCGCGTACATGAGCCGGGCGCCGCGCTCGTCGGCGATGGCGGCCAGCTCGTCCCACAGAGCCAGGTCCTGGGTGCTGTTGGCCCGGTACAGCAGCGTCAGATCGCCGGGCGAGCCGGGCAGCGTCTCGAACAGCGCCCGCATCGGGGTGATTCCGACACCGCCCGCGATCAGCAGCACCTTGCCGCTCCTGCGCCGGGAGGCGGTCATCGCGCCGTACGGGCCCTCCGCCCATACGCGGGTACCGGGCTCAAGTTCGCGCAGCCTGGCGCTGTGGTCGCCGATCGACTTGACCGTGATGCGCAGCATGTTGGGGCGCGGCGCCGCCGACAGGGAGTACGGGTGCGAGCTGAGCCGCATGCCCGGCGCCAGGAACCGCCACCGGAAGAACTGTCCGGCCTCGGCGCCGATGCGGTGCAGCCGCCGCCCCGAGATCAGCACCGAGACGACCCCGGGTGCCTCCTCGACGACGTCCGCGACCCGCATACGGTGCCGCAGGTTGAGCCGGATCGGCACGAGCACCCGGTACCAGAGGGCCAGCGCGGTCACGGTCCCGTACAGCGCGTACCAGGCCGTGGTCGCGGCGGGCTGGACGGCGAAGTCGTTGCCCGTGGACAGCTGGTGCCAGAACGAGAGGTACACCGCCGCGTACGTGAGCAGATGGATGTGGTACCAGGTGTCGTACGGGATCCTGCGCCGGATCCCGCCGGCGGAGATCAGGCCGATGAACAGCAACAGGCTCGTGCCGATCGCCGCCTTGCCCATGTCCGGCAGCGTGTTGACCGAGTCGATGGTCTGCTGGACGATCCCGGAGAATCCGAGGCCTGCCTGCAGCGCGTAGCCGTACATCGTCAGGATGAGGTGCGCGAGGACCAGACTGAGCGTGTAGCGGCCGCTCATCGCGTGCCAGCGCGCCACGCGGTCGGAGCCGACCCGGCGCTCCAGCGCGGGCACCCGGGCCATCTGCAACACCACGAGTGCCATCAGGTAGCCGGCCAGCAGACCGGTGATCCGGCCGGCGTTGAGTATCCGGTCCGTGTTGTTGGCGATGGACGGTGTGTTGCTCCACCACAGCCAGACCACCGCCACCGCGCCCGCCCAGACGGCGAGCAGCAACGGGACGGCGGGGTTGCGACGAGGGCGGATACGGCGCAACGTCTGGCGCCGCGCAGCGCGACCGCCGGCGATCGTACTCACGGTTCCTCCGTGGGACTGGCGAGAGGGGGAGTGGCCCTTGGCCCAGAGGTACGTCCCGGGACGGCAGCTTGTTCAACGGCCCAGGGAGCAAGCTGTGAACTGGAGCAACTCGCGGTAACCCTGTGGCGGTGCGAATGCCTTGATCGACTTCACACTGACCGACTCGGTGACCGACTCGACTCGGTGACTGACTCGGTGACCGACTTCAGTGACTGAGTTCAGTGACCGACTCAGTAACCGGCGATAGAGGTCGGCCCGCTCTCCGTCCCGATCGCGATGTGCGGGCCGCGTGCCGGATCCGCCCAGTTCAGGATCCGCCGCATCGCGTCCCGCGGCACGGACACACAGCCGGCCGTCGCCCCACGCCCGTTGACGTGCAGGAAGATCCCGGCGCCGCGCCCACGCACCGGCCGCTCGTAGTTGAAGCCGATGACCAGCGCGTACGCGTACTGCTTCCCGTACGAGATCAGGTGCTCGGACTCGGCCGCCCGGCAGTCGGCCGGGCGCGGCTCGGCCCAGCGGTTGTAGGAGCGCGAGTCGTTGTCCTGGCACCACCAGGAGTTCTGGCGCACCCGGCGGTACGTGGCGGTCGTCTCCTTCGGCGCGGGCTCGATGCCGAAGGCGTACGGCAGGTCGTACAGGCCGGTGGGTGTGGTGTTCGTGCCCTGCCTGCGGGAGCCGCCCTCGACGAGCCCTTTCGCGCCGAAGCGGGCCGGCGCGGAGCCGGCCTTCACCCAGCGGCCGTCGCGCCGGTCCCACCAGGTGACCGTGCCGGTCGTCGAGGAGGTCCGGGCGGCCCGGGCGGTGATGAGCTGCGAGCCGCCGCCCGTGTCCGCCATCCGCTCCGGCAGCGGTGGCCGGGCATCGGGGGCCATGGCCGTCAGGGCGACGAGGGACGCGGACGCGAGGACGGCGGCTCCGAGGCGCATGCCTCAGACGCTACGGGGCGGCAGGGGCAACGGCAGCCCGGGTAGCCCATCCAGGCTCGCCGCCACGTGCTCCTTCTTCTGGAAGTACGCGTTCAGCGACACGTCGTCCTCCCGCGCGAAGCGCTTGGCGTGCAGCTCGCGGTCTTCCTCGTACGCCATGAAGGGCACCGCGTAGCCGCAGGTGTCGCGGATGAGCTCGGCCGTCACGACGATGATCGCGCGCAGGCCGTGTGGGGTCGGATCGATGTCCGGGAAGTGGGTGAGGAGTTCCTTGAAGCGCGGGTCGTCACGGAAGACCGGCTCCCCGTGGCCGTGTACGCGGACGATGTTCGGCGGGCCCTGAAAGGCGCACCACATGAGGGTGATCCGGCCGTTCTCCCGCAGGTGGGCGATGGTCTCGGCGTTGCTTCCGGCGAAGTCCAGGTAGGCGAGGGTGAGTTCGTCGAGGATCGCGAACGAGCCCTTGAGACCCTTGGGGGAGAGGTTGACCGTGCCGTCGCCTGACAGGGGCGCGGTCGCGGTGAAGAAGAGGGGCTGCGCCTCGATGAACGTACGCAGTCGGCCGTCTATGCGCTCGTAAGTCTTTCCCATACCTAACGATTATTGGTGCAATTCTTTTGACTGTCTAAGGAATTGTGCACCCGGGCTCCGTGGCCGCCCCGGCCCAGCGCTCGGGGCGGCCACGGAGGGCTTACTCGGTGTCGTTCTTGCTCGGTGTCGTTACTGGTTGAGCTCGCAGGCCGCGAGGGCTTCGAGGCCCTCGGGCTTCTCGGCTGCGCGGCCGATGGCGGTCTCGATGCGGTTGAGCGCGGCGACGCGCTTGTCCTCCAGCGGGCCGAGGATGGCGTTCTGGACGAAGTTGGGGCCGCCCTGGCCGACGGTGTCGACAAGGCGCTGGTTGGCCTCCGAGATCTGGGTGTCGAGCTGGGCGAGGTTGCTGTCCACCTCGGCCTGTGCGGAAGCGGGGATCTCGGCGGGGAGGCTCGACTCGACCTCGGGGCAGCTGATGGTGCCCGCGGCGCCGGCGTTGCCCGCGTCCTCGGCTCCACCGGCATCCTCCGCGTTTCCGGCGTCACCGGCCGCGTCTCCGGCTCCGGCGCCGCCCGCGTTCTCGCCCGCCGCGCCGGTCGCCGCCTCGGCCGGCTCCTCCTCGGCCGCCCCACCCGCATTGAGTTCGCACGCCGCGAGGGCTTCGAGGCCTTCGGGCTTCTCGGCTGCGCGGCCGATCGCGGTTTCTATGCGGTTCAGCGTGGCGATGCGCTTGTCTTCCAGCGGGCCGAGGATGGCGTTCTGGACGAAGTTGGATCCGCCCTGGCCGACGGTGTCGACCAGTCGCTGGTTGGCCTCATCGACCTGGGTGTCGAGGAGCGTGAGGTTGCGGTCGACCTCGGCCTGCGCGGAGGCGGGGATCTCGGGCAGGCTGCCCTCGACGGCCGGGCAGTTCACCGTGCCGGGAGACGCCTTCGTGGCGGCCTGGTCGCTGTTGTTGTTCGACGTCTCTCCGGCCAAGGCCGATCCGGCGATCACAGCACCGGACAACACCACCGCGGCGGCGCCGCCAATCATCGTTACGCGGCGCTTGTTGTACTTCGGGAGAGCCCTGGACATGCGGAAGCCTCGCTCTGGTCGGGGGTTGGGCCGCCCGTGGTCAGTCGGGCGGCGTGCTGTCTGTGCGATACAGCGGTACAAGCGGTGCAGAGGTACAGCGGTACAGCGGTTTACAAACGCGGCGCCTGCGTTCAGCGGGAGATACGGGAAAGCGGTTTCCCTCGTTCAAACGAAACCTGAGATTTGTTCGCCATGTTCTTCGGGGTGTTCTCCGGCGTGTTCCCCGGCGGGCCCGAGATTGACGAACCATGCAGGCTCCTGCATACTCATGCATGTCAGCGAATGCACTGTGAGGAGAAACCCGTGACCGAGCGCGTCGTACTCGCCTACTCGGGCGGCCTGGACACCTCCGTCGCCATCGGCTGGATCGCCGAGGAGACGGGCGCCGAGGTCATCGCCGTTGCCGTGGACGTCGGCCAGGGCGGCGAGGACCTGGACGTCATCCGCAAGCGCGCGCTCGCCTGCGGTGCCGTCGAGGCCGAGGTCGCGGACGCCAAGGACGAGTTCGCCGAGGGGTACTGCCTCCCGGCGATCAAGGCCAACGCCCTCTACATGGACCGCTACCCGCTGGTCTCGGCGCTCTCCCGGCCGACGATCGTCAAGCACCTCGTCGCCGCCGCCCAGAAGCACGGCGCCAGCACGGTCGCCCACGGCTGCACCGGCAAGGGCAACGACCAGGTCCGCTTCGAGGCCGGCATCGTCGCCCTCGCCCCCGACCTCAAGTGCATCGCCCCGGTCCGCGACTACGCGATGACCCGGGACAAGGCGATCGCCTTCTGCGAGGAGAAGGGCCTGCCGATCGCCACCACCAAGAAGTCGCCGTACTCCATCGACCAGAACGTCTTCGGGCGCGCCGTCGAGACGGGCTTCCTGGAGGACATCTGGAACGCCCCGATCGAGGACGTCTACGAGTACACGCAGAACCCCGCGCTCCCGCGTGAGCCCGACGAGGTCGTCGTCACCTTCAAGGCGGGCGTCCCGGTCGCCATCGACGGCAAGCCCGTCACCGTCCTCCAGGCGATCCAGCAGCTGAACCAGCGCGCCGGCGCCCAGGGCATCGGCCGGATCGACATGGTCGAGGACCGGCTCGTGGGCATCAAGTCCCGTGAGGTGTACGAGGCTCCCGGCGCCATCGCGCTGATCACGGCCCACCAGGAGCTGGAGAACGTCACCGTCGAGCGCGAACTGGCCCGCTACAAGCGGCAGGTCGAGCAGCGCTGGGGCGAGCTGGTCTACGACGGCCTGTGGTTCTCCCCGCTCAAGCGTGCCCTGGACGGCTTCATCAACGAGGCCAACCAGCACGTCTCCGGCGACATCCGGATGACCCTGCACGGCGGTCGCGCCGTCGTCACCGGCCGGCGCTCCGAGTCGTCGCTGTACGACTTCAACCTCGCGACGTACGACACGGGCGACTCGTTCGACCAGTCTGCGGCGAAGGGCTTCATCGACATTTACAGCCTGTCGTCGAAGATCGCGGCGAAGCGCGACCTGGCCTGAGCGCTCCGCTGAAGGGCGGTGGGAAACTGCGGGCCGTCTGTGGCTGGTCGCGCAGTTCCCCGCGCCCCTATGCCCGACACTGGCCTGACAGCCGCCTCCTCACCTGGAAGGGTGGGGAGGCGGTCGCACATTCACCATCCTCCGAGGAGCAGAGCAAGTGAGCAGCAACAGCGGTGACGTACGGCTCTGGGGCGGCCGTTTCGCCGACGGTCCCGCCGAGGCCCTGGCGAAGCTGTCCGCGTCCGTCCACTTCGACTGGCGGCTCGCGCCGTACGACATCGCCGGTTCGCGTGCCCACGCGCGCGTGCTGCACAAGGCGAACCTCCTCACGGCCGACGAGCTGGAGCGCATGCTCGCGGGGCTCGACCAGCTCGAGGCCGATGTCGCCGACGGCTCGTTCGTGGGCACCATCGCCGACGAGGACGTCCACACCGCCCTGGAGCGGGGCCTGTTGGAGCGGCTCGGCCCGGACCTCGGCGGCAAGCTCCGCGCGGGCCGGTCGCGCAACGACCAGGTCGCCACGCTCTTCCGGATGTATCTGCGCGACCACGCCCGCGTCATCGGCGGCCTGATCGCCGACCTCCAGGACGCGCTGATCGGCCTGGCCGAGGCCCACCCGGACGTCGCCATGCCGGGCCGTACGCACCTCCAGCACGCCCAGCCGGTGCTCTTCGCGCATCACGTACTGGCCCACGCCCAGGCCCTCTCCCGGGACGCCGAGCGTCTGCGTCAGTGGGACGAGCGGACGGCCGTGTCGCCGTACGGCTCGGGGGCCCTGGCCGGCAGCAGCCTCGGCCTCGACCCGGAGGCGGTCGCGAAGGACCTCGGCTTCGAGCACGGCAGCTCGGGCAACTCCATCGACGGCACGGCCTCCCGGGACTTCGTCGCCGAGTTCGCCTTCATCACCGCGATGATCGGCGTGAACCTCTCCCGGATCGCCGAGGAGGTCATCATCTGGAACACGAAGGAGTTCTCCTTCGTCACCCTCCACGACGCCTTCTCCACCGGCTCCTCGATCATGCCGCAGAAGAAGAACCCGGACATCGCGGAGCTGGCGCGCGGCAAGAGCGGCCGGCTGATCGGCAACCTGACCGGCCTCATGGCCACCCTCAAGGCCTTGCCCCTCGCGTACAACCGCGACCTCCAGGAGGACAAGGAGCCGGTCTTCGACTCCTGCGACCAGCTGGAGGTCCTGCTCCCCGCCTTCACCGGCATGATGGCGACCCTGACCGTCAACCGCGAGCGCATGGAAGAGCTGGCCCCCGCCGGTTTCTCGCTCGCCACCGACATCGCCGAGTGGCTGGTCAAGCAGAACGTGCCGTTCCGCGTGGCGCACGAGGTCGCCGGCGAGTGCGTGAAGGTCGCCGAGGCCGACGGCCTCGAGCTCGACGGCCTCACCGACGAGCAGTTCGCGAAGATCTCCGCGCACCTGACACCCGAGGTGCGGTCCGTGCTCAACGTCCCGGGCGCGCTCGCCTCCCGCAACGGCCGCGGCGGCACGGCGCCCAGCGCGGTCGCCGTCCAGCTCGCCGAGGTGAAGGCGGACGTGGCGGCCCAGCACGCGTGGGCCAAGGCCAAAGAGAAGCGGTAAGTGGAGCGCCCCGTAAGGGGCGCGGGGCTGTATCGATTTGCGGCTCCGCCGCGATGGGGGTCCCCCCGCTCGAGCGAAGCCGAGAGTGGGGGAGCGACAAGCCACGAGGCTCCCGCACCCGCCAAAGCACGGTACGAACCGAGCTCTTGGGCGGAGTCAAAGGTCATCGCGGGTTACGTTGGTCGGGAACCGTACCGGAGCCGACCGAACGGAGCCCGCGATGCCCTTCGCCCGACTGGCCACAGCAACAACCCCCACCTGCCACATCGGACTGGGCCTCGCCGCCGTCGGCCGCCCCGGCTACATCAACCTCGGCCGGGACCGCGACCTCGGAGAGAACCGCAGCGTCGAAACGCTGCGCATCCGCACCCACGAACTCCTCGACGCCGCCTACGCCCAGGGCGTGCGCTACTTCGACGTGGCCCGCTCGTACGGCCGCTCCGAGGAGTTCCTCGCCGACTGGCTGCGTACCCGGCCCGGTGTCGACGACGTCGTCATCGGCAGCAAGTGGGGCTACACCTACACCGCGGACTGGCGCTCGGACGCCGAGGAACATGAGGTCAAGGACCACAGCGTCGCCACGTACGAGCGGCAGCGCGCCGAGACCGCCGAGCTGCTCGGCGACCGGCTCGACCTCTACCAGATCCACTCGGTGACCCCGGACAGCCCGGCCCTCACCGACAAGGAACTCCACGCCAAGCTGGCGGAAGCCGCCGCCCAAGGGCTCACGATCGGCTTCTCCACCAGCGGACCGGCCCAGGCCGACGCCATCCGGGCCGCCCTCGCCGTGACTGTCGACGGCGAGCCCGTCTTCCGTACCGTCCAGGCCACCTACAACGCGCTGGAGACCTCCGCCGCGCCCGCGCTCGCCGAGGCGCACGACGCCGGGCTCACCGTGATCGTCAAAGAGGCCATGGCCAACGGCCGCCTCGCCGGTCCGCACGCCCCGGAGGCCGTACGCGCCATCGCCGAAGCGGCGGAACTCGGCTCCGACGCGGTCGCCCTCGCCCTCGTCCTGCGGCAGCCCTGGGCCGGTGTCGTCCTCTCCGGCGCGGCCACCGTCACCCAGCTCGCGTCGAACCTGCACGCCGCGGTGGTGGACCTGGACGACGAACAAGCGGCCCGGCTGACCGCTCTCGCCGAGGAGCCGGGCGCGTACTGGGAGCGGCGCGGGCAGCTGCCCTGGCACTGAGTCTCACGGTTTCGCATCCGCGGCAGACCCGCTGGTGGTGAGCGTCGCACGCCTTGTATGAGACGCTCTTGTCTCATATGGCCTATGCTTGTCTCATGGCTGTCGATCGTGAACACGTGCTGCGCAGTGCCGCGGCCCTGCTGACCCGGAAGTCCACCGCCACCATGGACGAGGTCGCCAGGGCGGCCGGGATCAGCCGGGCCACGCTGCACCGCCAGTTCGCCGGGCGCGACGCCCTCGTACGAGCCCTCGAAGAGCTCGGCATCCAGGAGTGCGAGGCGGCCCTGGATGCGGCGCGGCTCGACGCGGGCACCGCTCGGGAGGCCGTACGCCGCCTGGTGAAGGAGCTGGAGAGCGCCGCCGGGCTGCTCGCCTTCCTCTATGGCGAGAACCAGCTGTTCGAGGGTGAGGAGCGGAACGAGGGCTGGGCCCGGCTCGACGCCCGCATCGGCGCGCTGTTCCGGCGCGGTCAGGAGAGCGGCGAGTTCCGTATCGACCTCACGCCGGCCTGGCTCACGGAGGCCGTCTACGGGCTCATCGCCTCCGGGGCGTGGGCCGTGACCGAGGGCAGGGTCGCCGCCAAGGACTTCCACTACATGATCGTCGAGCTGTTGCTCGGCGGTGCGCTACGGAGAGAGGAATCATGACCAGCACTGTGCGGCCGGCCGCCGTGGCGGAGGTGGAGAAGCGTCCGGGCCGTTGGCTCGCGCTCTCCGTCCTCGTCCTCGCCGTGCTGCTGGTGGCCGTCGACGCGACCGTACTCGGTCTCGCGACCCCCTATATCAGCGAGGACCTGAAGCCTTCCGGCACTCAGCTCCTGTGGATCGGTGACGTCTACTCCTTCGTCATCGCCGGACTGCTCGTCTCGATGGGCAGCCTCGGCGACCGCGTCGGCCGCAAGAAGCTGCTGCTCATCGGCTCGGTCGCGTTCGGTCTCATATCCGTGCTCAACGCCTACGCGAGCACACCGGAGTTGATGATTGTGGCGCGGGCGCTGCTCGGTGTCGCGGGCGCGACCCTGATGCCCGCCACCCTCGCGCTCATCCGCAACCTCTTCCACGACCCGCGCGAACGCAGTCTCGCCATCGGTATCTGGGGCGCCACCGCCTCGGCCGGTACGGCTGTCGGTCCGGTCGTCGGCGGCTTCCTGCTCGAACACTTCTGGTGGGGCTCCGTCTTCCTGATCAACCTCCCCGTGATGGCGGTCCTCGTCCTCGTCGGCGTGAAGCTGCTGCCCGAGTCCCGCAACCCTGAGCCCGGCCCCTGGGACCTCACCAGTGTCCTGCTGTCCCTCGTCGGCATGGTCGGCATCGTGTACGGGGTGAAGGAGGCCGCCGCGCACGGAGCGAGTGGTGAGTCGGCCGCCGCGGGTCTGCTCGGCGCGGCCGCGCTCTTCTGGTTCGTACGCCGCCAACTCACGTTGCCCACCCCGCTGTTGGACATGCGGCTGTTCCGCAATCGCGGTTTCTCCGGGGCCGTGCTCGCCGATCTGCTGACCATCCTCGGTCTGTCCGGGCTGGTCTTCTTCCTGTCGCAGTATCTGCAACTCGTGCAGGGCAGAGGGCCGTTGGAGGCGGGGCTGGCCGAACTGCCCGCGGCGATCGGTGCGGTGGCGGCGGGGCTCGTAGCCGGTAAGGCCGCGCGCCGGTACTCGGTGCGTGGTGTCGTCGCGGGCGGGCTCGCCGCGATCGGCCTGGCACTGGCCGCGCTCACGCTGCTGAGCCAGTCCACCGGCTATCCGCTGCTCGGTGGCGCGCTGCTGGTCGTGGGCGTCGGAGCGGGCTTCTCCTTCACCGTGACCGCCGACGTGATCCTCTCCAGCGTCCCCAAGGAGCAGGCGGGCGCCGCGTCCGCGGTCTCCGAGACGGCGTACGAACTCGGCGCCGCCCTCGGCATCGCGCTGCTCGGCTCCATCGTCACCGGCGTCTACGGCGGCTTCACCGCTCCCGCCGGCACGCCCCCGGACGTGGCCGCCGCGGCGCACGAGTCCCTTGGCGGCGCGGTGGAGTCGGCGGCGGCCCTGCCGAACGCCGACGGGCTGCTGAACGCCGCCCGCACGGCCTTCGTCGACGGGCTCACGCTCGCGGCGGGCATTGGAGCGGTAGTGCTGCTGGCCGCGTCGGCAGCGTCATGGGTGCTCCTGAGAGGTCAGAAGCTGGGAAACGCGGCGTAGGGGAGGCGTCCCTCAGGGGCGCCTCCCCAGGGGCGCGGGGCAGTGTCTATATGCGGCTCCGCCGCGCGGGCGCGACCAGCCACGACGCACCCGCACCCGACGAACGACCCCCCGGCTCAACCAAACCCGCAGGCAGCGCCCCGCTTTAAGCCCGCTTTCGCCCTCGCCTGATGGTCTGGCCCTGTACCCGATGTCGTCCCACACGGCTGAAGGAGCCACCGACCATGACACGTCGTATGCGTAAGACAGTTGTCGTCGCCGCCACCGTGCTGGCCGCCGCGGGCCTTGCCGGAGGCGGTGTCGCCATCGCCGCCGACGGTGACGAGCCGCCGCGCGACAAGGTCCAGTTCGTCGTCGAGGAAGGCTCGTCGGACAGCGGAGCCGGCGCCTACGACCGGGAGGACTGCCCCGAGAAGGACGGGACCGGCGGGACTCCGTCCGAGTCCACGGTCGATCCCGAAGCGCTGTGACCGGCGTACTCCCGTGTGAGCGCGTCCGGGCACCGTAGTCACCGTAGTCAGGGCCGCGGTCGCGTTTCCGCCGCTGCGGTGCCCGCCGCGGCGATGCGCGCCGCGATGCGGTCGACGTCGCCGCGCTCGGCCGGCGGCAGCGGGACCCCGGTGGACTCACGCAGAGCCGCCGCGTCGGCGAGCAGCCGCGCGGCGAGGCCGGTGCGGCCGGCCAGCGCGTGTGCACCGGCCAGGCCCTCCTTGGCCAGGGCCACCGCGCGGGGGTCGGCGGAGCGTTCGGCGTTCGCCAGCCCCTCCTCGTGCAGGGCCAGCGCACCCGCCGCGTCGCCCCGCAGCTCCGCGATGAAGCCGAGCTCCGCGAGGATGAACGCGAGCGCCGGATAGGCCCGGGCGGCGCGGTCGGGTTCCAGCCAGGCGCGGAAGAGTGCCTCGGCCCGGTCGAGCCGTCCCTGGCGGCGGGCGCTGATGGCGAGTCCCAGATCCGCGTACTGTTCGCCCACGGGATGGGAGTGCTCGGCCGCCAGTCGCCGGGCCCGTTCGAGCAGTTCGTCCGCGCGGGCGTGGTCGCCGCGCAGTAACGCGACCCGGCCGAGATCGGCCAGCTTCTCCGCGTACTGGGTCCACAGGCCCAGCTCCTCCGTCAGCTCCAGGGAGACGCGGTGCAGGCGTTCCGCCTCCGCGTAGTCCGCTGTGATCATGGCGACGGAGCCGAGTGCGTCGGTGGCCTGGAACTGCCCCCAGCGGTCACCGAGCCGGCTGAAGAGATCCAGGCTCTCGCAGCCGTGGCGCGCCACCGCGGCCAGATCGCCTTCGAGTTCGGCCTGGAAGGCGCGGGCCGCGAGGGCGGCGGCCGTGCCCCAGCGGTCGCCGCAGGCGCGGAAACCCGCCAGGGCCTCCTCGAGCCGTCTCACACAGACGGTCTGGTCGCCCATGCCCCACTGGGTGAGGGCCAGGAACCAACGGGCCCATGCGCGCGCCCGCGGATCCGGTGCCACGGCCGTGTACGCGTCCAGGGCCTCGCCGCCGCGTTCGACGGCCTCGCCGTCGCCGAAGACCGCCATCGCCAGACCCGCCCGCCACACCGCGGCCTGAGCACGCGACACCTCGGGTGCCCCCTTCGCCGCGTCGAGCACCGTGTCCAGCGTGCGCAGCGCCTCGCGCGCCCGCCCGCGCAGGAACCAGTACCAGCCCAGCGCGTTGACGAGCCGCAGCGCGCTCTCCGCGGCACCGTCCCGCACGGCGCCCTCCACGGCCCGCCGCAGATTCGCGGCCTCACCGTCCAGGCGCCGCAGGGCGTCCTGCTGCCCGGCGCCGTACAGCAAGGGGGCGGTCGCTTCGGCGAGCGCGAGGTAGTACGCGCGATGCAGACGCCGTACGCGCTTCGACTCGCCCGCCTCCGCCAGGCGTTCGGCGCTGTACACCGCGACGGACTCCAGCATCCGGTAGCGCGGCCCGTCCGGCCCTTCGGTCATCACCACGAGGGAGCGGTCCACCAGCCGGGCGAGCAGGCCCGTGACCTCGGACCGCGGCACGTCGTCCCCTGCGCACACCGCCTCGGCCGCGTCGAGCGTGCAGCCGTCGGCGTGGACGGAGAGCCGGCGCAGCACCGCGCGCTCCGGGCCGGTGAGCAGCTCCCAACTCCAGTCGATCATGGCGCGCAGAGTCCGCTGCCGAGCCGGGGCATCACGCCGCCCCGCGTCCAGTACGGCGAACCGGTCGTCCAGACGCGCGGCCAACTCCCGTACACCCAGCGCCCGTACGCGCGTGGCCGCCAGCTCCAGCGCCAGCGGGATGCCGTCGAGGCGACGGCACACGCTCTCCACGGCATCCGCGTTCTCCGCAGTCGGTACGAAGCCGGGGGCGGCCCGGGCGGTGAACAGCTCGACGGCGTCCTCGAGCGCCAACGGCGGTACGGACCACACCAGTTCGCCCTCGACGCCCAGTGGCTCCTGACTGGTCGCCAGGACGGTCAGCCCGGGAGCGGCCCGCAGCCAGCGGCCGACGGCCAGGGCCGCGGCGTCCGCGACATGCTCACAGTTGTCCAGCACCAACAGCAGCCGCCGCTCGCGCAGGGCCTCGGCGACAGGATCCCCCGACGCCGCACCGCCGCCCGGCAGGGGAGGCCGACCCCGCTCCTCCCGGATGCCGAGGACGCCCGCGGTCAGCTCCGTCAGGGCGGCGAACGGGTCGCCGCCGCACGGCCCGCCGATCCCGGCGAGTTCCACGAGCCATACGCCGTCCGGGTGTTCGGCCTCGGTCAGGCGCGCTGTCTCCAGCGCCAGCCGGGTCTTGCCCACGCCGCCCGCCCCGGTCAGCGTCACCAGACGGTGCCCGGTGAGCAGCTTCCGCAGCTCCGTCACGGCCGCCGACCGGCCCAGCAGGGGGGTGAGGGGAGCGGGCAGGTTCGTCTGCGGCCGGTCCCGCCGGACCGCTTCCGTCAACGCCGGGTCCTGGCGCAGGATCGACCGGTGCAGGGCGGCCAGTTCGGGACCGGGATCGGCGCCCAGCTCCTCGGCGAGACGCACCCGCAGCGCCTCGTACTCCGCCAGTGCCTCACCCTGCCGCCCGGCCCCGTACAGCGCCCGCAGCCGGACGGCGTGCAGTCGCTCATGCAGCGGGTGCAGCGCGACCGGTTCGCGGAGCTCGTCGGCGATGAGGCGGTGCTCGCCCAACTCCAGCCGGGCCTCGGCCAGTTCCTCCAGTGCGGTGAGCCGCTGCTCCTCCAGCCGGTCGGCAGCCGTGTGCACGAACGGGTCGTCGGTGGCGCGGTCCGCGTAGGCGGGGCCGCGCCACAACTCCAGTCCCCGCGTGAGCAGTCCGGCGCGGGCGCGGGAATCCCGGGTGGCACGGGCCCGCGCAGCCAGCTCATGGAAGCGGTCGGCGTCCAGCTCGGCCGCCTCCAGGCGCAGCCGGTAACCCCCGGGGCCGTACTCCACCAGCTCCCGTGCCCCCGGCTCGCCCTGCTCCAGGGCCCGGCGCAGCTGGGACACCTTCGCCTGAAGGGCGTTCGCCGCCTTGCCCGGCGGACGGCCGCTCCAGACCGCCTCGATCAGCCGGTCCGGCGACACCGGCCGGCCCTCGGCGGCCAGCAGCAGTGCCAGCAGGGCGCGGACCTTGGGCTCGGGCACGTTCACCGGAGTGCCGTCGGCGGACCAGACCGCCACAGGACCGAGCACCCCGAACCGCATACGCCCAGCGTAACCGGCTCCCTCAGCCCGCCGTCAGCGGACCATCAGCGTCGCTCGGCACGCTCGGCGCATGACGACCTACACCCACGCGACCAGAGCGGGGCGCCGCGAATGGGCCGGGCTCGCCGTCCTCGCGCTCCCCACGCTGCTGCTCGCCCTCGACCTCAGCGTGCTGCACCTCGCCGCACCCAGTATGAGCGCCGAACTGAAGCCGGACAGCACCCAGTTGCTGTGGATCCTCGACATCTACGGATTCATGATCGCGGGATTCCTGGTGACCATGGGCGCCCTCGGCGACCGCATCGGCCGCCGCAGGCTCCTCATGGCGGGCGCCACCGCCTTCGCCGCCGCCTCCGTCGCCGCCGCGTACTCCACCAGCCCCGGCATGCTGATCGCCACCCGCGCACTGCTAGGCGTCGCGGGCGCCACCCTGATGCCGTCCACGCTCGCCCTGATCAGCACCATGTTCCGCGACACACGGCAGCGTGCGGTCGCCGTCGGGGTCTGGATGACCTGCTTCATGGTGGGCAGCGCCGTCGGCCCCGTCGTCGGAGGACTGCTGCTCGAGCGGTTCTGGTGGGGTTCGGTCTTCCTGCTCGGCGTGCCCGTGATGGCGCTGCTGCTCATCAGCGCGCCCATGCTGCTTCCCGAGCACCGCGACCCCGGCGCCGGGCGCGTCGACCCGCTGAGCGTGGCCCTGTCGCTCGGGGCAGCCATCGGGGTGGTGTACGGCCTGAAAGAGCTGGCCGCACACGGACTGCGGCCGTCGGCTCTCGTGGTCCTAGCGGGCGGCGTCCTGCTGGGCCTGGCGTTCGTGCGGCGTCAACGGGTGCTGACGCAGCCCGTGATGGATCTGCGGCTGTTCGCGGAGCGGGCCTTCACCGGCACTCTGCTGATCATGCTGGTCGCGGTGATCACGGTCGGCGGCACGATGCTCTTCGCGGTCCAGTACCTGCAGATGGTCCGGGGACTCTCGGCGCTGGACGCGGGGTTGTGGCTGCTGCCCGCGATGGGCGCGACGATCGCCGGCTCCATGGTGTCGCCGTTGCTGGCCCGGCGCGTGCCGCCGGGCCGCCTCGTCGGTGGCGGTCTGGCGCTGGCGGTCCTCGGCCACGCGATGGTCGCCGCGGCGGGCGGCACGGGCGGCTTCGGCCTGACGGTCGGCGGCGTGGCCCTGGCGTTCCTGGGCGTCTCGCCCACGATGGTGCTCGGCACGGACCTGGTGCTGGGCTCGGCCCCCGCGGAGAAGGCGGGCTCGGCGTCGTCGTTGTCGGAGACCGCGGGGGAACTGGGCTCGGCCCTCGGCATCGCGCTGCTCGGCTCTGTCGGAGCGGCCGTCTACCGGGCCCGTATGGAGGGCCGGGCATCGGACAGCCCGGCCGCGGAGGACAGCCTGCCGGGTGCGTTGGCCGCGGACGGACTGCCCGCCGGTGTCGTGGCGGCGGCGCGGGACGCCTTCACCAGCGGTATGAGCGTCGCCGCGGTGGTGGCGGCCGCGGTATCGGCGGCGCTCGCCGTCGCGGCACTGCGGATCCTGCGCCACGTACCGGCACTGGGCGAGGTACCGACACTGGGCGGGCCGGTCCACGAGGACGACGTGCCGGCACACGACCATGGCGCAGGGACCCACGAGGACGACGTTCCGGAAATCGGCTCCGCGTCGAGTCAGGTCCGTCCTTAAGCCGGTTTTCGCCCTCGCCTGATGGTCTTGCTCCCAGGCAACGCCTCACAGCGGCCTCGCCCGCGCCTCCGTGCGCCGGGCGAAGCCGCAGTCCGACGGCGCTAAGGAGCGACAAGACCATGACACGTACGCGCAACACGGTCCTCGCAACGGTCACCGCGCCGGCCGCGGCAGGAAGCGCCGACCCCGCGGAGGCCCTGTGACCACGAACAGCGACACCAGCGACGGAAAGCTCCTCGAAGAGGCGCTCTTCGAGGTCAAGCGGGTGATCGTCGGGCAGGACCGCATGGTGGAGCGGATGTTCACCGCGGTCCTGGCCCGCGGGCACTGCCTGCTCCAGGGTGTGCCCGGGGTCGCCAAGACGCTCGCCGCCAAGACCCTCGCCCAGGTCGCGGGCGGCCGGTTCGCCCGGCTCCAGTTCACCCCGGACCTCGTCCCGTCCGACATCACCGGCAACCGGATCTACCGGCAGTCCAGTGAGACCTTCAGCGTCGAACCCGGCCCCGTCGTCGCGAACTTCGTCCTCGCCGACGAGATCAACCGCGCCCCCGCCAAGGTGCAGTCCGCGCTCCTCGAAGTGATGGGCGAGCACCAGGTCTCCATCGGCGGCACCACCATCCCCGTCCCCGAGCCGTTCCTCGTACTCGCCACCCAGAACCCCATCGAGTCCGAGGGCGTCTACCAACTCCCCGAAGCCCAGCGCGACCGCTTCCTGCTCAAGGTGGAGATCGCCGCGCCGAGCGAGTCCGAAGAGCTCGCGATCCTCTACCGGATGAGCGTCGACCCGCCGCGGCCGCGCCCCGTCCTGACCCCCGAGCGGCTCATCGCGCTCCAAAGGACCGCCGACGAGGTGTTCGTGCACCACGCGATCGCCGAGTACGCCGTACGGCTGATCGTCTCGACCCGTGAACTCGCGGGCCCCGACAGCCGGTTGGCGCACGGTGCAGGGCCTCGCGCCACCCTCGGCCTGGTCGCCGCCGCCCGGGCGCTCGCCCTGCTCCGCGGCCGCGGCTACGTCCTCCCCGAGGATGTGCACGATCTGGCCCACGAGGTCATCGCGCACCGGCTGGTGCTGTCCTTCGACGCGCTCGCCGACGGCGTCACCGGAGCCGAGATCGTCGACGAGGTGCTCGCCGCGGTGGAGCAGCCACGGATCAGTCCGCGCCAGGCCGCGGCCGACCAGGAGGAGAACGTGGCATGAGCGGCACCCCCACCCTCCGCGAACTCACCCCCGAACAAGCCCTCAAGCACCTGGAGCTGCTCTTCACCCGCCGCCCCGACGGCCTCCTCCAGGGCGACCACCCGGGGCTGGTGCCCGGTCCCGGCAGCGAAGTGTCCGAGACCCGTCCGTACGTCATCGGGGACGACGTACGCCGGATGGACTGGAGCGCCACCGCGCGCACCACCGTCCCGCACGTCCGCCTCACCCTCGCCGACCGGGAACTCACCACCTGGATCGTCCTGGACGCCTCCGCGAGCATGGACTTCGGCACGGCCCGGATGGAGAAACGCGACCTGGCCGTCGGCGCCGCCGCGGCCGTCGCCTTCCTCACCGAGCGGGCCGGAAACCGGCTCGGCGCCCAGATCACGGGCCCCGACGGCATCCGGCGGATCCCGCCGCGCACCGGCCGCGGCCACCTCCTCAGAATCCTGCGCGCCGCCCTCGACCGCCCCCGCGTGGCACCCGGCGCGGCCGCCCCCGGACACACCCTCGCCGACGCCCTGTCCTCCCTGCGCACCCTGCCGGGCCGCGGACTCGTCGCCGTCGTCTCCGACTTCCTGGAGACCGGCTGGGAGCAGCCGCTGCGCACCATCGCCCACCGCCACCAGCTGCTCGCGGTCGAGACGGTCGACCCCCGCGAACTGGAGCTGCCCGACGTCGGACTGCTCACGGTGGTCGACCCCGAGACCGGCCGCAGGCGTGAAATCCCCACCAACGCCCGGCGGTTGCGTGAGCGGTACGCCGAAGCCGCGCTGGAGCAACGGGCGTTGATCAAGACGTCCATACGCCGCGCGGGCGCGGCCCACCTGCGGCTGCGCACGGACCGCGACTGGGTGCGTGACGTCGTACGCCATGTCGCGGCCCAGCGGCGCCGAGCGGGAGGCGGTGCCGCGTGAACGCCCGGCCCAGGTGCCGGCGGCCGTGGAGCCGGCGGCCGTTGCGCCGGGTGAGCACCACATCACCGTCGTCCGCATCCGCATCCGTCCCCGTCCCCGTCCCCCGGGAGGTGCCATGAGTCTGCGTTCGCCCGGCTGGCTGCTGCTTCTGGTGCCGCTCGTCGCGCTGATCGGCGTGTATCTGGTGGTGCAGCGCAGGCGCGGCCGGTACGCCGTCCGATTCACCAACCTCGATCTGCTGGACAAGGTCGCACCCAAGCAGCCCCGTTGGCGGCGGCACATCCCCGCGGCCGCCTTCTGCGCCACGCTCGGCCTGCTGGTCGTCGGCTTCGCCCGGCCGACCACGGACGTGCGGGTGCCGCGCGAACGGGCCACCGTCGTCGTCGCCTTCGACGTCTCCGCCTCCATGGAGGCCACCGATGTCGAGCCGACCCGTTTCGAAGCAGCCCAGCGGGCCGCCCTCGCCTTTGTCGACCGGCTGCCCGAGCGCTTCAACGCGGGGCTCGTGCCCTTCAGCGGCACCGCGAACGTGGCGGTGCCGCCGACCACCGACCGGGGCGCGTTGCGCTCGGCCATCGAACGGCTCACCACCGGCGAGGGCACGGCGATCGGCGAGGCCGTCGTGGCCGCGCGGGACGCCGTGCGCATGCTCGACCGGGAGGCTGAGCGGCGCCCGCCGCCCGCGCACATCGTGCTCCTGTCGGACGGCTCCAACACCACGGGACGCTCCGTCGAATCGGCGGCCGAAGAGGCGGCCGGCGACAGAATCCCGGTCTCGACCATCGCGTACGGCACCGAAGGCGGCACCATCGAACTGCCGTCCGGCGACACCATTCAGGTCCCCGTGGACGGGCCCGCCCTGGAAAACCTCGCGTCCCGCACCGGCGGCGACTTCCACGAGGCCGCGACGGGAGAAGAACTCCAGGAGGTGTACGAGGACATCGGCAGCTCCGTCGGCCACCGCACCGAGGAACGCGAGATCTGGCAGTGGTTCGTCGCAGCCGGCCTCATCACGGCCCTGGCCGCGGCGGCAACATCACTGCTCTGGTTCTCGAGGCTACCGTGACGGCTCCACTGAACTCCGCGACCGCCGGGACCGGTTCGGCTCCCGGCACCGCCGGGTTCGGTACCGGTGCCACTGGCTCGGCGCCCGGCGTCATGGGCTGCGTGTCCGGCAGTTGTCGGGTCGGTGTCCGGCCCTGGCCATCCGTCACCACGGGCCACCCGGCACCACAGGTTTGGTGCGTGGCACCGCAGGTGCGGTACCCGGCACGACGGGTTCGGTGTCTGCCAACCGCTGGTTCGGCGACCGGCAGTGCCGGTTCCCTGCCCGGCACCGCCGGCTCGGCGCCGGTATGCCCGGGCAGTTCCGGTTCCGCGTCCAAGGAGGAACGATCGTGTCCGACAATCGATACACCGGCCATCCCGGCCCCGCGGCCCCTCCGGGCCCGTCCCGGCCCTCTGGCCCACCGGGTCCCAACGGCCCGCGGGCGGACGACGGATGGCCAGAGCCGGACGCCGACGATCGGTACCCGGGTCTGACCGCGGCGCGCGGGGACTCGTTTGATCTCGCGGGCGACGACGACGCGGACCCGGCCGCGCAGTCGAATGAGCCGTACGGCCGCGCGGGCACCGGCGATGCGGACCCAGGTGCGCAGGCCGGTGACCCGTACTCGAGTGGGACGACCGACCCTCCGTACGCCGGTCTCGGTGAGCCGCGTGGGCCGGCCTTCGTGCCGGGGCGGCCGCCGCCGGCGTTCGGGCCGCCCGCGGTGCCGGCCGCCGCGCCGGAGGCGTATGCGTCCCCGTACGCCACCCCGCAGGCCCCGGCTCAGCGGCCTCCGCGTAAGCCCCGGCCGGTCGTCGCGGCGGTCCTTGCCGCCGTGCTCGCGGGCGGGGCCGCGGGATACGCGGCCGGGGCCCTCGGCGACACGGACTCCGACACGTCGGCCGCCGCACAGGACGTCGGCGGGCTCGAAGCGGTCGCCGCGCGCGTGCTGCCCAGCGTGGTGTCGGTCCAGACCGACGACGGCCAGGGCTCCGGATTCGTCTTCGACGAGCGTGGCCGCATCCTCACCAACGCCCATGTGGTGGCGGGCAGTTCGGAGGTGTCGATCGAGCTCCAGGACGGCCGGCGGCTCCGCGCGGACGTACTCGGCGACGATCCCGCCAACGACGTCGCCGTCCTCGAACCCGAGACCGCACGCGGCCTGCGGGCCGCCGACCTGGCCAACGGCGCCCGGCCCGGCGTGGGCGACACCGTCCTCGCCATCGGCTCCCCGCTCGGCCTGAGCGGAACCGTCACCTCCGGCATCGTCAGCGCGCTCGACCGTTCCGTACGCCTCGGCGAGGGCGGCGAGCGCCGACGCGCGCTGCAGACCGACGCGTCGATCAACCCGGGGAACTCCGGCGGCCCCTTGGTCGACGCCGACGGTCGTGTCATCGGCATCAATACGGCCATCGCGACGTTGGACCAGCAGCGCGGTGGTTCGATAGGCATCGGTTTCGCGATCCCGGTGGCCGATGCGAGGGAGGCAGCGCAGGCGATCATCGACTAAGCGTGCCGGGGGAAGTGCAGTACGAAAGGTGCGGGCCGTTTGTGGCTGGTCGCGCAGTTCCCCGCGCCCCTTACGGGGCGCGCCCCCATCGCGGCGGAGCCGCAAATTGACACAGCCCCGTGCCCCTTACGGGACGCTTGGCGGAGGGAGTGGAGTCGGCATGAGACTCCTGGTGGTCGAGGACGAGGAAGACCTGGTCGTCGCGCTCAAGCTCGGTCTGGTCAGGGCCGGGTACGCCGTCGATGTTGCCCCGGACGTCGACACGGCCACGGAGAAGCTGGCCGTCAACGAGTACGACCTCGTCCTGCTGGACCTCAACCTGCCGGACGGCGACGGGTTCTCGGTGTGCCGCGCGGTACGGATGACACCGGGCGGCCCGCGCATCCTGATGCTCACCGCCCGCGACCGGCTCGCCGACCGAGTGCGGGGCCTCGACGAGGGCGCCGACGACTACCTGGTGAAACCGTTCGCGCTGCCCGAACTCCTGGCCCGTATCCGCGCGCTGCTGCGCCGTGAGGACGGCGGCACCTCGGTCGTCGAGGTCGGCGAACTCCGCCTGGACACCGCCCGCTTCGAGGCCTTCCGCGGCGAACGCCCGCTCCAGCTCACCCCCAAGGAGTTCGGCGTCCTGCACTATCTGATGACCCGCCCAGGCCGCGTCGTACCGGCCGAGGAACTGCTCGAACACGTCTGGGACGAGAACGCCGACCCGTTCACCAACACCGTGCGGGTCACGGTCGGTTCACTGCGCCGGAAGATCACCGGAGACGAGGAACCGCTCATCGAGACGGTGATCCGGCAGGGCTACCGGCTCAAGGAGGACGCAGGATGACCGGCCACCGCCGCCAGGAGCGGCTGTTCGCCGCGCTCCGGCTCGTGCGGGCGAGGATGCGCCTGCCCGCCTTCACCCACACCATCCGCTTCCGCCTCACCGTCCTCTACTCGGGCCTGCTCTTCGTCCTCACCGCGCTCGTCCTCGGCGCGACGTACTTCGCGGTCGAGCGTAGCGGCGAGGCGCACCCCGTCAGCAACGAGTTCCGGGCCAAGAAGTACGTGAACGGCCAGTACATGGGCGAGTTCGACGCCGTGAAGCTCAAGGAGGTCGAGGCCGCCGTCAACTACGCGACCCTCGACAACCTCCGCCGCTCCTCCTTCGTCGTACTCGGCGGCCTCGCCGTCACCAGCCTCGCCATCGGCTGGGTCCTCTCCGGCCGCGTCCTGCGCCCCGTACGCGCCATCTCCCGTACGGCCGCCGAAATCCAGGCCACCGACCTCTCGCAACGCATCCGGCTCGACGGCCCGAAGGACGAACTGCGCGATCTCGCCGACACCGTCGACTCCATGCTCGACCGGCTCGACGAGGCCTTCCAGGCCCAGCGCCAGCTCATCGACGACGCCTCGCACGAACTGCGCAGCCCGCTCGCGATCATCCGCGCCAACCTGGACGCGGTGCTGACCGCCGAGGAGTCCGACGAGACGGAACGCAGGGCCGCCGCCCGCAGCGTGGACCGCGCGACGACCCGTATGACACGGCTGGTCGAGGACCTGCTGGCCACGGCCCGCCGTACCGCGCCCGCGCTCGCCGACGCGGACGTTGACCTGGCGGCGGCGGCCGGCGAGGCGTGCGAGGAGTTCGCGCCGCTCGCCGCCGAACGAGGTCTCGTCCTGTACCGCCGTCTCGCCACGGGCCTGACGGTCATCGGCGACCACGACGCGCTGCGCAGAGCGATCGGCAACCTGCTCTCCAACGCCGTACGCCTCGCTCCGCCCGGCACCCGCATCACCGTCGCGGCGGGCCGGGCCGAGGGCTGGCTCTGGACGTCCGTACAGGACGAAGGCCCCGGCATCCTCGACGACGACCAGGCCCGGGTCTTCGACCGCTTCTGGCGGGCGAAGGGCAACGGCGGCGGCCGCGACCGGCACGCGGGTCTCGGCCTCGCCATAGTCCGCCAGATCGTGGAGTCCCACGGTGGCCAGATCCGCCTGTTCTCCCGGGTGGGGGAGGGCTCGACGTTCGTACTGTGGTTCCCGGCCCCCGGCGCCGACCACGTGAACGGCGGCCCACCCGAGGAACAGCCAGCCTGACACGCCCCGATAGGGGCGCGGGGAACGGCGCGACCAGCCACACACGACCCGCAGCGAACAACCGGCCCGGAGTTCCCCCGCCAACTCAGCGGAGCGCTTACGCGGCTTTCGCCTTCGTGGCGTACATGTCGACATACTCCTGCCCCGACAGCCGCATGACCTCAGCCATCACGGAGTCGGTAACGGCGCGCAAAACGTACCGGTCGCGGTCCATGCCCTCGTACCGGGAGAACTCCATCGCCTCGCCGAAGCGGACCGTGACGCGACCTGGGCGCGGGATGCCGGCGCCGCCCGGCTGGATCTTGTCCGTGCCGATGAGAGCGAACGGGACGACGGGTGCGCCGGTCATCATGGCCAGCCGCGCGATGCCGGTACGGCCGCGGTACAGGCGGCCGTCGGGGGAGCGGGTGCCCTCGGGGTAGATGCTGAAGACCTTGCCCTCCTCCAGCACCCGGCGGCCGGTCATCAGCGCCGCGACACCGCCGTGGCCGCCGTCCCGGTCGACCGGGATCATGCCGCAGCCGGTGAAGAACCAGGCCATGAGGCGGCCCTTGAGGCCCTTGCCCGTGACGTACTCGTCCTTGCCGATGAAGAAGACCTGACGCTGGCAGAAGAGCGGCATGATCATCGAGTCGATGAACGTGAGATGGTTGCCGGCCAGAATCACCGGGCCGGTCCCTGGGATGTTCTCGGCGCCTTCCACTCGTGGGCGGAACATCAGGCGCATGATCGGTCCGAGCACTGCCTTGATGAGCGCGAAGCGGGACAACGGGCCCTCCGGTGTCAAGGGAACAGTGAAGAGTCTCTGCAGGTGAGGACGATACTCGCGGCCCTCGGGGTATTGCACATCGGGTTCACGGAGTGGATACGCAGTGTCGCTACTTGTTTACCTGCGGTGGCCCGCCGTTGCACGCCCGACATCCGGACGAGATGTGTGACTAATGCCGCATCCGGGGGCGGACGTCGCCTGAATGCCGCATTCCGTCGGCTTCCGTCGAGGGCGGCCGCCGTGGAGGCCGACCTTCCGTCAACTCAGGCACCTCATACGACACTCAGCATCATCCGCATGTTCCGTCCCAGGTCTCCCACCGGTCACCCAAGGGCACCTACGATCGTCCCGCTTTGGCAGGTGCAGGGCAGGTGCAGGACAGATACAGGCCAGTCGCGGGAGGAGCGCTCATGGGGACGCAGGGGTCGGACGAGCAGGGGCGGGGCACGGGACGGCGGGCGCTGCTCGGGGCCGCGGTGCTGGGCGCGGGCGGAGCGGTCCTCGGGCTGCCCGGTGCGGCAAGGGCCGAAGAGCGGCACGGCGGCGGAGGCTACAAGAGCCTGCCCGTGCCGACGGTCATCGGGCACCGCGGGGCCAGCGGCTACCGGCCGGAGCACACGCTCGGCGCATACCAGCTGGCCCTCGACATGGGCGCGGACGTCATCGAGGCGGGCGACCTGGTGCCCACCAAGGACGGCCACCTCGTGTGCCGTCACGAACCGGAGATCGGCGGCACCACGGACGTCTCGGCGCACCCCGAGTTCGCCGGCCGCAAGACCACCAAGACGCTCGACGGGGTCGCCACCACCGGCTGGTTCACCGAGGACTTCACGCTCGCCGAGCTGAAGACCCTGCGCGCCAAGGAGCGCATTCCGGCCAACCGCCCGCACAACACGCTCTACGACGGCCGCTGGGAGATCCCCACCTTCGAGGAGGTGCTGCGCTGGCGGAACGAGCAGACCAGGAAGCGCGGCAAGCAGGTCTGGATCTACCCCGAGCTCAAGCACCCCACCTACTTCCGCAAGCTGGGCCTCGGCCTGGAGGAGCGGGTCGCCAAGGTGCTGCGCAAGTACGGCATGGACGAGAAGAACTCGCCCGTCATCCTCCAGTCCTTCGAACCGACCGGCATCCAGCGTCTGAACAAGCTGGTCGGCAACCCCCTGGTCGTGCTCCTGTCCGGCGCGAGCACCCGCCCCTGGGACTTCGTCGAGACGGGCGACCCGCGTACGGTCGCCGACCTGGTCAAGCCCGCGGGCCTGAAGTGGATCGCCTCGTACGCGCAGGGCATCGGCCCCACCCTCGACCTGATCATCCCGAAGGACGCGAGCGGCAACCTCACCACGCCGACCACGCTCGTCAAGGACGCGCACGCCGAGGGCCTCATCCTGCACCCGTACACGATGCGCAACGAGAACCCCTTCCTGCCCGCGAACTTCCGCAAGGGCACCGACGCGGACGGCTACGGAGACGCCTTCGGCGCCTTCAAGACGTACTTCGCGACCGGCATCGACGGGGTCTTCACCGACAACCCGGACACCGGCCTCCTCGCCCGCGAGGACTTCGTCAACGGCTGAGCCGCGGGGCCCCGGTTGGGGTGAAAGACGGTCGCTCCGGGCAACCTCATGCCGGAGCGGCCGCGTCGTGCCGCATATGACACACGACATGTTTGCCACGCTCAGCCCGTTGCTGGCCGCCGAGGCCTCCGCGGAGGCACACGCCTCCGGGACCGAGTCGGGCGACCTCGAACAGGCCGTCTGGCTGCGGCTCCTGGAACGCCTGGACACGGACGGCCCGCCCGACGACCCCGCCGCCTGGCTGCGCATCGCCGTCCGCGCCGAGGCCCGCCGCACCCGCCGCACCGCGAGCATCGAGCTGCCGTACGCCACCGAGCCCGCCGACGACACCCGCCCGGGTCCGGAACAGCTCGCGCTCACAGCGGCCCGGCGCCGCGCCCTGCACTCGGCCGTACGTCGTCTCCCCGGCCGCTGCCCGCGCCTGATGGCGGCGCTGCTGTCCCCGCATGACCTGACATACCGGGAGATCGCAGGGGAGTTGGGTATCTCACAGGGCAGTCTCGGTCCGGAACGTTCCAGATGCCTGGGATGTCTGCGTCGAATGCTCACTGCGGAGGTTGCGGCCCGCTGACCGCGGGGATAGGAGTGAGGGACAACTGGCGGAGCAGGTGAGCGGGAGGCATGCACACATGGGCATGAGCGTGACCATCTCGGCGGCGACCGAGCAGGACGCCGAACAGATCCTCAAACTGCAGTTCCTCTGCTACCAGAGCGAGGCCGAGCTGTACGGCGACTACAGCATCGAGCCCCTCACCCAGTCGCTCGACTCCCTCAAGGCGGAGCTGGCGAGCGGCACGGTCCTGGTGGCCCGGCTCGGCGGCGAGGTGGTGGCCTCGGTGCGCGGCGCCGTGGACGCCGACGGGACGGCACGCATCGACAAACTGATCGTGCACCCGCGTATGCAGCGGCACGGTCTGGGCGGGCGACTGCTCGACGCCATCGAGGCGAGGCTCTCCAAGGGTGGCGCGGTCAAGGGGTTCCAGCTGTTCACCGGGCACCGTAGTGAGCACAATCTCCAGCTGTACCGGAAGCATGGGTACGAGGCTGTGGCCAGGCGGCGTGTCGATGAGCGGCTCACCCTGGTGACGCTGGCGAAGCCCGCCGAGGCGGCCGCCTTCGTGGCAAGCGCCTAGTTCGGCTCCGCCGAACGAGACCTGCGCAGCCAGAACATGGCTGTCACCGGCAGCAGCACCGGGATGAAAAGGTAGCCCATGCCGTAGTCCGACCAGACCGTGGCATCGGGGAAGGCGGACGGGTCCGCGAGGGTCCAGGTTCCTACGGTCAGTACGCCCGTGAGCTCGGCGGCACAGCACACCAGTGCCGCCTTGCGGGCCGTCTCCCCGCCGCGGACGAGGGAGTACGTGATGAAGCCGTACACGAGGCCCGCGACCGCGGAGAGCGAGTAGGCGAGCGGGGCCTTGTCGAACTCCGTCGCGATCTGCACGACGGAGCGCGAGACGGCGCCGACGACCATCACGCCGTACAGCCAGACCAGCAGCATGCCCGGACCGCTGATGAGTCGCGTGCGCGCGGGCTTCTCCTCGGCCGCCGGCACCTCAGCCTCCCCAGATGTCGTAGAGCCGCACCTGAAGCACGGCGAGCACCACACCGCCGGCCGCGACCGTCACCGAGCCCCAACGGGTGCGCTCCGCCAGTGACATGAAGCCCACCGCCGGGACGCAGGCGAAGGCACCGATGAGATACGCCACGAAGATCGTCGTGCCCTGTTCCGGCTTCTCGCCGCGCGCCAGCTGGACGATCCCGACCACCAGCTGGGCCAGGGCGAGCAGCGACACCACGGCCATACCGATGAAGTGCCAGTCCTTCGTCGGCTGGTCCCGGTAGGCGGCCCAGCCGCACCATGCGGCGAGCACGAGCGCGGCGACGGCGGTCGCCCACGTCAGGGCATCAAGCATGCTGTGACCCTATTACGGGCCAAAAGGCCCGGTGCCGCCGGGATGACCACCATGGCCTCGACCACAACCCGCGAGGCCGCGTGTCCATCGCTGTCCGGCATGCGGACAGCGGTTCGGGGCCATGTGCGTCCGCCGCATGCGGCTCGGGACAGGCCTCCGGCTCGGAGGTGCGGCGGTTCTCGGTCGAGAAGTTGACCGACTGCGTCACGCCTGGCTCAGGCGTGAGGCGGATGTCGCCCCGCTCCTCGGTGTCCCACTACGCCCAGGACGCGGGCCATCCCCGTGGAGGACTCCACCCTCCTGAAGGGGCCGTCAAGGAGGGCGAGGAGAAGGACGCGCGTGTGAAGAAGCTCGCGAGGCTTCTCACCTCGGACGAGGTCAAGAAGTTCATCGAGGACGAGTACGCCGGGTCCGTCATCGCATCGACCGACTGACGCCCCTTCATCGCCACCCACGGGGTCCGTTCACTTACAAGGCGTGGACCCCGTGGTGCAGTTCAGTGGTCCGATGCTGCATGCTGGGCAGTTCAGCAGGCACGATGTTCTCTGAAGGTTACGGAGTGGCGCATGACGAACACCTTCCCCGACATCTCCCTCAGCACGGAGCGGTTGGTGCTGCGCCCTCTTGAGGACGACGATGTTCCCGCCCTCACGGAGATGATGAACGACGAACTGGTCGGAGCCTGGACGTCGGTGCCCCAGCCCTTCACCGAGCACGCGGCCCGCACCTGGGTCACCGAAGACGCACCCGCCGAGCGCACCGAAGGCCGGGGTCTCGACCTCGCCGTCACCGAGTTCCTCACCCAGCGCCTGGTCGGCATCATCCAGCTCGGCAAGACCAACTGGCACGTACGCTCCACCGAGATGTCGTACATCGTCGCCCCCTGGGCCCGCGGCGAGGGCTACGCGTCCGAGGCCGCGCTCGCCACCGCCCAATGGCTGCTGCGCGACCAGAAGTTCGAGCGCCTGGAGCTGCGCACGGCCGCGGACAACACCGCCTCCCAGCAGGTCGCCCAGAAGATCGGCTGTATCAGCGAAGGCGTCCTGCGCGGTGCCTGCATAGCCCGGACCCGCACCGAGGACGGCGGCTGGGCCGACCTGCGTACCGACTACATCGTGTGGAGCCTGCTCCCCGAAGACCTCGACGGCGTCGGCGAGCAGTCTGCCGACGCCGGCGGTTTCACCTCGTACTCCGACTGGAACTGAACCGAAGGGCGGCCGCCGCGACCCCCGCCCACATCACCACAAGTCACCAGGTACGCTCACGGGGCTCCGCATTCCTCCACACTGACGACCTGCGAAGACTCCAGGAGACTGACGACGATGGCCGACCGGGTCACGGTGATCGGCTGGGACGGCTCGCCGCTGACCGACGCGGCGCGCTCCGCACTCGGTGCCGCCACACTCGTGGCAGGCGCGGCCCACCATCTGGCGCTGCCCGAGGTGCCGCCGGCCGCCGAACGCATCCGGCTCGGCAGTGTCGCCCTCGCCGCCCGCCGTATCGCCGGACACCGCGGTACCGCCGTCGTCCTCGCCGACGGCGACCCGGGCTTCTTCGGAGTCGTACGCACCCTGCGCGCCCCCGAGTTCGGCCTCGAGGTCGAGGTCGTACCCGCCGTCTCCTCGGTCGCCGCCGCCTTCGCCCGCGCCGGAATGCCCTGGGACGACGCACAGGTGGTCGTCGCCCACCGCCGCACCCTGCGACGCGCGGTGAACGTGTGCCGAGCCCACACCAAGGTCGCCGTCCTCACCTCGCCCGGCGCGGGCCCGGCCGAACTCGGCCTGCTCCTCGACGGAGTGCACCGCACCTTCGTCATCTGCGAGGAACTCGGCACCGAACGCGAACAGGTCACGATCCTCACCTCCGACAAGGCCGCCGACCACACCTGGCGCGATCCCAACGTCGTCATCGTCATCGGCGGGGCCGTCGCCTCGGCCGGGAGCGGCGGCTGGATCGCCGGACGCGACCCGGGCGCGGGTCCGCGCGGCTGGGCCCTGCCCGCCGAGGCGTACGGCGGCGCGCTGGGCGAGGGCGAGACCGAGCTGCTCCGCGCCGCCCAACTCGCCCATCTGGGACCGCGCGTGGGCGATCTCGTGTGGGACATCGGCTCCGGCAGCGGGGCCTTCGCCACGGAGGCCGCGCGCTGCGGCGCCGCGGTCATCGCCGTGGACCGCGACCGGGACGCCTGCGCCCACACCATGGATGCCGCCCGCCGCTTCGGCGTACAGCTCCAGATCGTGCACGGCACCGCGCCGTACATCCTGGAGAACCTGCCCGAACCGGACGTCGTACGCGTCGGGGGCGGGGGTTCCGCAGTGGTCTCCGCCGTCGCCGACCGTCGCCCCCAGCGGATCGTCACGCACGCCGCGACACGCGACGCGGCCGAACTCATCGGCAGGGACCTGACGGAGCACGGATATCAGGTCGAGTGCGCCCTTCTGCAGTCCGTCGAACTGGACACTCGCGCCTGGGCGGAGAAGGAGCGGAGCGTCGCGTTCCTGCTCACCGGCACACTGCCCGACCGCGCCCCGTGATCCTGTTGTCGTACCGCTCGCGGTAGGCTGGCCGATCGTTGTACCGCGCCGGCTTGTCCGAAATATCGTCGGTCAATGTCCGGAAAACGCGCCTGTTTTGGGATGCGTGTGGTACGGCGGACCCGGAGGGCGCGCAACGTGGCGCAGTCCACAGCGGACCGTGGCGGATCACCCTGCCGCGGTGGACGGCCGACCGCGACAATGCCTGTTAATGGCTTTGTCGACCGGCCGTTCGTGCCGCCCGGCACGGATGCTCGTTCTTCACTGCGGGCGGCCGGTGCGCCGCTCCGGACGAGCAGGTCGTAGAGCACAAACCGATGGGCGAGGGGTACGCATGACCGACACCGGCCAGGTCCCGGGCGAGGGACTGCCGGAGAGCGCAGGCATGGTGGAGCAGCCGGGCGCCCCCGCGCCGGGTGCGTACACCTACCTCTCCGAGACCCCCGCCGAGGACGAAGACCTGTTGCTGCTGCCGGGCGCCCAGGGCGCTTGGGGCAATGAGGTGCCTCCTCCGCCGCCGACTCCGGTCGTCGAGGCCGTGCACGAGCCGGGACCGCACGAGATGGCGGGCCGCGACAGCGGCTCGGTCGACCTCACCGGGGTCCGGATGCCGGAGCCCTCGCCCGCGCCGGCGCCTGCGGCGTCGCCCCCGCAGCAGCCGCCCATGGCCCGTCGTCCCCTGCACCTCGGTCCGCCGACGCCGGACAGCGCCGGAAGCCCGGTGCGTTCGCTCGCCGACCGCGGCCCGGCGGGTGCACCGGCCAACCCCGTGCCCGTACGACAGTCCGGTCCGCCCACGATGGGCCCCGAGTACCTCGACATTCCGCGCGACGAGGCCGCGTTGCAGGGGGCCGCGCCTTGGGGAGCCCAGGCCCAGGCGCAGGCGTCCGTCCAGACTGCGCCTCCGGTGGCGCAGGCAAACCCTGAGGGAGACCTTGCAGAAACGGTCGTCCGGGGGGCCGGGGACGACGGTGGAGCGGCTCAGGGCTCCGAGGGCGTGGGGGTCGGTGAGGCTCCTCAGGCCGGCCAGGTGAGCGGGACTCCGCAGGGCATCGAGGCGGCGCAGGCTTCCGACTTCGGGCAGGGAACCAACTTCGAGCAGGGGTCCGGCTTCGGGCAGGGGTCCGACTTCGGGCAGGGATCCGCGGAGGCGGCGGCCGGTGAGGGGGCGGGGGGTGCCGAGGGTGCTCCTGGTCCCGAGGCCGCTGCTGTGCCCGAGGGAACTCCCGGTGCTGAGCATGTCCCTGGCCCGGAAGCGGAAGCTGCTGCCGGCCCTGAGGCTGTCCACGGTCCCGAGGCCGCCCAAGGACCCGAGCCTGTGCACGAGGCGGCTTCCGCTGACGTGCCCGTGACGGAGCCCGCGCAGCCGCCGCAGGTCCCGGACTCCGCCGAAATCCCGGCCCCCGCACAGGAGTTCACGGCGCCGGCTCCGCAGAACCCGGAAGCCGCGCAGATCGCGTCGGCTCCGGAGGCTGCCCACGTCCCGGACGGCGCGCCTCAGACCACGGAACCCGCACAGTTTGCGGATCCCGCACAACTCGCGGACCCCGCGCAGCCGCCGCACACACCCCAACATGCCGAAGGTGCGCAGTTCCAGCCCGCACCGGCGGTCTCCCACTTCGCGCAGGCGCCCGAGCCCCGCCTGCCCCCGCACGCCGCCGCCGATCAGGCGCAGGTCCCGCAGCACGCGGACAGCACCCCGCACGCCCCGCAGGCCATGCACCCCGCCGAACCGCAATTCCCGGACGCCGCCGTCCAGTTCACCGAAGCCGACGCGCACGCCCCGGTCGCCGACGCGCACGAGGCGGCGCAGCCCGCCATCGCCGAGGAAGCCGCGCAGGTTTCGCAGCCACCGCACGCCGCTCCGGGACCGGAGGCCGCCGCCCCGCAGTTCGCGGAACCCGGGGAGACGCCCGCCCAGTTCGCCGCTCCCGAAGCGCCCGCCGAACCGCAGCAGGCCACCGAGCCGCAGCAAGCCACGCCCGCCGAGATCGCCGTACAGGCCGAGGTCGAGGCACCCGGAGCGACCGGGGCACACGACAACGACAACGAAGCGCACCCCGACGGACCGCAGGGCGACACGGGCTCCCTTCCCGGAAACCCCGTGGAAGCCCAAACCGACCAGCCCATCGGCCAGTTCGTGCCCGTCGAAGGCGCGGTACCGACCACGCCTCCCGGGGCTCCTACGCCCCCGCACGCCATGCCCGTCCCGCCTCAGCCGGAGGCGGAGCACCCTGCGGCCGAGGAGCCCGCGGAGGCAGCCGAGCAACCGGTACCCGCCACCGCGGAGACCGCCGAACCCCCCACACCAGAGGAACCCGTCGTCACGCTGCCCGCCCCCCGCGAGGGCGAACCGGCTCCCGTAGCCGAGTCAACTCCCGTACCGGAGAGCCCCGTTGAGGACCCGGAGCAGCCCGTAGCAGCACAGCAGGCGGAGGACCTGGACACCCGGGCCGCCGAGCAGGAAGAGAGCACGGCCCTAGTGGCAGAGGTACCAGAGTCCAACGGCCCCGCCGCGCCCGGCTACGACGATGCCGAGCGCGAGGCCGTCCTGCGCGTCATGCGCGAACGACGCGACATCCGCAACGGCTTCCGCGGTGACCCCATCCCGCACGAGGTGCTGCTCCGCGTCCTGGAGGCCGCCCACACGGCGCCGTCCGTCGGCCACTCCCAGCCCTGGGACTTCGTCGTCATCCGCTCCGCCGACACCCGGCGCACGATGCACGAACTGGCGATGCGCCAGCGCGACGCGTACGCGAAGTCGCTGCCCAAGGGCCGTGCGAAGCAGTTCAAGGAACTGAAGATCGAGGCCATCCTCGACACCCCGGTGAACATCGTCGTCACCGCCGACCCGACCCGCGGCGGCCGCCACACCCTGGGCCGCCACACGCAGCCGCAGATGGCCCCGTACTCCTCCGCGCTCGCGGTCGAGAACCTGTGGCTGGCCGCCCGCGCCGAGGGCCTGGGTGTCGGCTGGGTCAGCTTCTTCGACGAGCGCGAGATGGTCCGCGCCCTCGGCCTGCCCGAGCACCTGGAGGTCGTGGCCTACCTCTGCGTCGGATATGTCGACGAGTTCCCGGACGAGCCCGAGCTGATGCAGGCCGGCTGGTCCAAGCGCCGCCCGCTGTCCTGGGTCGTCCACGAGGAGACGTACGGCCGCCGCGCCCTGCCCGGCGAGGAGCCGCACGACCTGCTCGCCGAGACCGTCTCCAACATCCGCCCGCTGGACGCCAAGGCGCTCGGTGAGGCGTGGGAGCGCCAGAAGCGCATGACCAAGCCCGCGGGCGCGCTCGGCATGCTGGAGATCATCTCGGCCCAGCTCTCCGGTCTCTCCCGGATGTGCCCGCCCCCGATCCCCGAACCGGCCGCCGTCGCGATCTTCGCGGGCGACCACGGCGTGCACGCCCAGGGCGTCACCCCGTGGCCGCAGGAGGTCACCGGCCAGATGGTGGCCAACATCCTCGGCGGGGGAGCGGTCGTCAACGCCTTCGCCCACCAGGTGGGCTCCGAGGTCTGCGTCGTCGACGTGGGCGTCGCCTCCGACCTGCCCGCGACCCCGGGCCTGCTGCCGCGCAAGGTCCGGGCCGGCACCGCCGACATGACGACCGGCCCCGCGCTGACCCGCGAGGAGGTCAGAGCGGCCATCGAGGTGGGTATCGAAACGGCCCGCGACCTGGTGGCCGCGGGCAACAAGGCCCTGGTCACGGGCGAGATGGGCATCGCGAACACGACCGCGTCCGCCGCCCTGATCGCCGTCTTCACAGACACCGATCCCTCCGAGGTGACCGGCCGCGGCACGGGCATCAACGACGAGACGCTGGCCCGCAAGACCGAGGTCGTACGCCGCGCCATCGAACTCCACCAGCCGGACCCGGCCGACCCCGTCGGCGTCCTCGCCGCGGTGGGCGGTCTCGAACACGCGGCGATGGTCGGCCTGTTGCTCGGCGGCGCGTCCCTGCGTACGCCGGTGATCCTGGACGGCGTCAGCGCCGGCGCCGCCGCCCTGGTGGCCCGGGCCATCGCCCCCGAGGTCCTCGCGGCCTGCATCGCGGGCCACCGCAGCGCCGAGCCCGGCCACGTGGCCGCCCTCAACAAGCTAGGCCTCCGCCCCTTGGTCGACCTCGACCTCCGCCTCGGCGAGGGCACCGGCGCCCTCCTGGCCCTCCCCATGGTCCAGAGCGCGGCGAGAGCGATGCACGAGGTGGCGACATTCGACTCGGCGGGGGTAACGGAGAAGTAGCCGCCTGGGTTGTGGGCAGTCGTTCCGCTGGGGCGATGGGGGAGGGTGGGCACAACC
>NZ_JAAKZY010000270.1 GCF_011045015.1 Streptomyces scabichelini
CCTCCCGCCCCCACCGCCGCCGCAGCCGTCCGCGCGGTCCCCGACACGCAGTGGCAGAAGATGAAGGACGCCGGAATGGTCCGCGAGGGCTGCCCCGTGACCTCCCCCGACCAGCTGCGCCGGATGGAGATCAACCACCACGGCTTCGACGGCGAAATACATCGCGGCGTGCTCGTCGTGAACGCCGACACCGCCGACAGCTTCGTCCGCATCTTCACCGCGCTGTTCGACGCCGAGTTCCCGATCCGGCAGATGAAGCCCCTGGAGGAGTACGGCGGCGACAACACCGCCAGCCTCGCCGCCGACAACACGGCCGCCTTCAACTGCCGCCGCACCAACCAGATCAACGCCCCCGCCTCGGAGTCCCCGCACGCCAACGGCCGCGCCGTCGACATCAACCCCGTCGAGAACCCCTGGATGGACCTGCGCTGCAAGTGCTGGAAGCCGGGCACGGCGAACAGTGCGCGCACTGAAGGCAAGGGCAAGATCCTCGAAGGCGGCCCGGTATGGCAGACGTTCATCGACGAGGGCTGGATCTGGCAGAACATCGACGTGCCGGACTACATGCACTTCGACACCGGCTACCCGTCCAGGCCCTACACCGGACCCAGCCCCACGACCTCGTGAACACCACGGACGTGCGGCACGTACCCCGGAGGCAAGACCCGGCTCTCGTCCCAGACCGTGGAGTTCTCACGCCCCGTCGCGCCCGCCGCATCCTCGCCGCCTTCGCTCTCGCCGCGACGGCGACACTGCTGGTCGCCGGGTGCAGCGACTCGTCGGCGGCGGAGGACCGGGACAAAGGGAAACGAGAGTCCGCAGCGAGCGCGCAGCCGGCCGGACCCCGCACAAGCCCGGAACCGAGCGCCGAGCCCGCGACCCTGGAGGAGCTGGCGAAGGCGGTCGGCTGCACGAAGCCCAAGGAAGCCGGGAAGACCCTCGACTACCGTCAGGGCGTCTGCGAGGCGGACGGGGCCGACTACGTCCTGCTGACCTTCGACACCGCCCGGGGCCAGCGCGACTGGCTCGATGTCTCCCAGCTGTACGGCGGCGTCTACCTGGTCGGGAACCGGTGGGCGCTGTCTGCGAGCCCACGCTCCGCGATGGAGAGCGCCCGCGACCGGCTCGGCGGCACGATCGAGGACTCCAAAGCGTATGACGCCTCCCCCTCGGCCTCCTGACCCCGGCCCGGTCAGTCGTGCGGAGCCTGGCCGCTGACCCGGTGGTCCGCGTGACTGAGCGCTTCCATCACCAGCCGGCGCAGGTGCCCGTCGCGGAGGCGGTAGTGGACGTGCCGCCCTTCACGGCGCGTCTCCACCAGGCCCGCGAGGCGCAGCTTGGCCAGGTGCTGGCTCACCGCCGTCCGTGACGCCTGACACCGCTCGGTCAGCGAGCCGACGTCCGATTCCCCCTGCGCGAGCAGCCACAGCAGGTGAAGCCGCGTCGCGTCGGAGAGCATCGTGAACACTTCGGTGGCTTCCGCGAGACGCGCGCTGTCGGGGGCGCGCAGATGCGCATGCGGTGCAGATGGCAAGGACTCGCGAGCAGGCATGAAGACAGCGTAGAGGCCGAAAGACGGCGGTTGGGCGCCAGGCGCTCCACAAGTACACATGGAAACATGTGCGCAAGTGCGCACCTATACGTATAGTGAGTGGCCGCCGCTCCCGTCCGCCATGCCGAGGACCCGAGGACTCGCCCGCATGCTCTCCGTACTGCGCAACCGCACCTACCGCCACCTCTTCACCGCCCAGGTCATCGCCCTGGTCGGCACCGGCCTGGCCACCGTCGCGCTCGGCCTGCTCGCGTACGACATCGCCGGCGCCGACGCCGGATCGGTGCTCGGCACCGCGCTCGCTATCAAGATGGTGGCGTACGTCGCCATCGCCCCGGCCATCGGCGCGATCGCCGACCGGCTGCCACGCCGGGCACTGATGGCCGGCGCTGACCTGATCCGGGCCACCGTGGCGCTGTCCCTGCCGTTCGTGGACCAGGTCTGGCAGGTCTACGTCCTGATCTTCCTGCTCCAGTCGGCGTCGGCCGCGTTCACCCCGACCTTCCAGGCCGTCATACCCGATGTCCTGCCCGCCGAGCGCGACTACACACAGGCCCTGTCCCTGTCCCGTCTCGCCTACGACCTGGAGAGCCTGTTCAGCCCGGCGCTCGCCGCCGCGCTGCTCTCCGTGGTCACCTACAACTGGCTGTTCCTGGGCACGGTGGTGGGCTTCCTGGCCTCCGCTGTCCTCGTGGTCTCCGCGGTACTGCCGAAGCCGGCGGCGGCATCCGCAGCGCGTACGGGCGGCGTGTACGCCAAGGCCACCGCCGGCATCCGTCTCTTCTTCGCCACCCCACGACTGCGCGCCCTCCTCGTGCTCAACCTCGCGGTGGCGGCGGCGAGCGCGATGGTCACGGTCAACAGCGTCGTCTACGTCCGCAACCACCTGAGCCTCGGCGCCGCCGACGTGTCACTGGCTCTGGGCGCCTACGGCGGCGGCTCGATGCTCGTCGCCCTGCTGCTCCCCCGCGTACTCGACCGGGTCCCCGACCGCACAGTGATGCTGCGCGGCGCCCTCCTCCTGACCCTCGTCTTCGCCGGACTCGGCGGCGTCACGGCCGCCGGCAGCGGCGGCTGGCGCTGGCCCGCGCTCCTGCTCACCTGGGCCGCTTTCGGCGCCGCCTGCTCCATGGTGCTCACCCCGACCGGCCGTCTGATCCGCCGCTCGGCCCCGCCGGAGCAGCGCACGTCCGCCTTCGCCGCCCAGTTCTCCCTTTCCCACAGCTGCTGGCTGCTGACGTACCCCCTGGCGGGCTGGCTCGGCGCGACGGCGGGCCTGCAGTGGGCGGTGGTCTCGCTGGGCACGATCGCCCTGGGCGCGGGGCTGGTGGCGCTGCGGTTGTGGCCGTCCGCCGAGCCTTCGGCCACGGAGCACGAGCACACCGGTCTTCACGTCGGCCACCCCCACCTGGCCGACGCGGTCCGCGTGGGCGGAGGCTGGCGGCACCGTCATGACCGCCTGGCCGACAGCCTCCACGCCCACCGCTGACCTCAGCCCGACACGGGCACCCGCTCCGGCTCGGGTGTCAGATACCCGGCCCGGTGCAGCGCCGCCACCAGCCCCGCGCACAACAACCCCGTGGCGGCCAGCACCGCCCACGGCAGCCACCGCACGCCCGTGTCGAACAACGCTCCCACGGCCAGGTTCCCAAGCGAGATCGCGATGCCGGAGGCGGTGTTGTAGGCGCCGTAGTACGTGGCGACCAGCCGGTTCCCGGAGAGCCGTACGACGGTGTCCATCTCGAACGGGTAGAGCAGCGCCCCGCCCCAGGCCAGCAGCGCCGCGCACAGCGCCAGGCCACCGACCCCGGCCACCACGCCGTACGACGCGGGCAGCAGCGGCAGGAAGGCCGCGCCCATCGCCACCAGCCCGTACACGATGGCCCGCGGCCCGGACAGGGTCCGCTTCGCCCACACCGTCAGTTTCAGCTGGCCGGACAGGGCGGCCAGCGCGGAGACGGCGAAGACCGCGCCGGTGACCAACCCGGCCTGTTCACCGAAGAGTTCGCGGGCGCGCAGCGGGAGGGCGAGGTAGACCTGGAAGGCCAGGACGTACGAGCCCGACATGGCGGCGGCGAACAGGAGGAAGGGCCGGTTGGCGGCGATGGTCCACCAGTCCGCGGCCACCGCCCGCCAGGCGGGCTCGGCGCTCCGGTCGGCCGGCGGACGGACGGGAAGGACGCGGGCCTGCAGCACCGCGAGGGCGCCGAAGATGATGGCGGCGACCGCGCAGACCGCGCTGAAGTCCCAGGCCAGCAGAGCGAGTCCGGCGAGTGGGCCGACGAGGATGCCGGCCTGGTAGAAGACGTTGAAGACGGCGAACGCCTCCACGCGCCGCTCCTGCCCCGCCTCCGCCGCCAGATACGCGCGCACGGCTGGGTTGAACAGCGCACCTGCCAGCCCTGTCAGCGCGGAGGCCGCGATCAGCACGGGGAGGGAACCCGCCACGGCGAGCAGCGAGAAGGCGACGGTCCGCAGGGCGCAGCCGGCCAGGATCATCGGCTTGCAGCCGTAGCGGTCGGCGAGCGTGCCGCCGACGAGGAACATGCCCTGCTGGGAGAGGTTGCGTACGCCGAGGACCAGGCCGACCGCCCAGGCCGCGAGGCCGAGGCCGTGGGCGAGGTGGTCGGCCAGGTAGGGCATCAGCATGTAGAAGCCGAGGTTGATGGCGAACTGGTTCATCATCAGCAGCCGGGCGGGTCGGTCGAAGGAGGCCACCTGGGCCGACAGCCCTCTCATCGGACACCCGCCTGCGCCGCCGCCTCGCGCCCCAACGGGTCGCGGACCTGACTGCACCGCGTCCATGAGGTCACGACGCACTCCTCCGGTGCGGCGATCTCGTCCGGCTCGTCCGGGGCTTCCCGTCCGAGCAGTCCGTGGTCGTGGCACCAGGCGTCGTTGTAGACCGTCTCCAGGTAGCGGTGCGGGCCGTCGGGGAAGATCGCGGCGATCCGGGTCCCGACCGGGTTCGTCCTGGCTACCCATCCGGCGACGAGCGCGACCGCGCCCACGCTCCAGCCACCCGAGGCGTGGTGCCCGCGGGCCAGTCGACGACAGGCCCACACGGCCTCGGCCGGAGCCACCCAGTGGACCTCGGCGAAGGCCGCGTAGTCCACGTTGGCGGGGTGAATGCTGGACCCCAGGCCCCGCATCAGCCGCGGTGCCGCGGGCTGTCCGAAGATGGTCGAGCCGACCGAGTCCACTCCGACAAGGACGAGACCGGGGATGGACTCGCGCAGGACGGCGACGGTACCGGCCGAGTGGCCGCCGGTGCCGACCGCCGCCACCAGCACGTCGATGCGGCCGAGTTGGGCGATGAGCTCTGCGGCCAGCGGACGGTAGGCAGCCGCGTTGTCGGGGTTGTGATACTGATCTGGGCAGTACGCGCCCGGCGTGCCGGCCAGCAGTTCCGCCACGCGCTCGCGGCGGGCCTGCTGCCAGCCACCATCCGGGTGGGGAGCGGTCACCGTGTCCACCTGGGCGCCCACGGCAGTCAGGAGCCGCACCATCGACGGCTCCATGCCGGGGTCGGTGACGACGGTGACCGGATGGCCGTAGGTCAGCCCGGCCAGGGCGAGCCCCAGGCCGAGGGTCCCGCTGGACGACTCGATGACGTGTGCGCCCGGGACGAGGTCTCCGCGCCGCCGGGCCTCCCGCACCATGTGCAGGCCGGGGCGGTCCTTGATGCCACCGGGGTTGGTGCCCTCCAGCTTGGCGTAGAAACCGCGACCGGGCGGGGCGAAGGGTTCGTCGATCCACAGGACGGGCGTGTTGCCCACGAGTTGGGCCGGGTGACGGGCGATCAGTGGGAGGGGCGCGTGCGCGCCCAGAGGTTCGAGCAGGGAGAAGTGCATGTGCGTACGGCTCCTTCACCCTCCGCGTCCGTGCGTAGGAGGGCGGTGCTGAGGGGAGATGGGCGCGGGAGCACACCGGGGCGCGAGCCACGACGGGCCTGGGCAGGGGTGTGCGGGGGCGCGCCTACTGGCGCCAGACGCAGTGCAGGCTCAAGGCCGATCGGCCGCCGGGAGGGTCGGGAACATCCCATGGGGGGCGCCCGGCGGCTCGACCGGCCGCCGGATCAGCCGTGCCGGGCCGGTTTGGCAGCCCGTCATGACTCAGCTCGGCGACGGCGTCGTCGAGGTCCGCGCGTGGCCGGTCCGCCGCGTGGTCGAGGTGATCGTCCGCCCCGTGTTCATGGCCGGGAGACGGGGTGACCGCGTCGCCCTTCTCTTCGTGATGCTCGCCGTGAGCCGCCCAGGCAGCCGCGACGGTGCTCACATGCGGCCCGGAGAAGGAGGCGCCGTGCACGACGCCCGCAAGATGGGCGGTGACGAGCAGGACGAGACCGAGCAGCAGGCCGATGCGGCCGGAGCGCCCGGCACGGCTCCCCGGCTCGGCCCGCAGTTCGATCACACACTCAACGTAATGGATCACACACGAAGAGTCACATCACGTGGCCCAGGAACCCCTGGCGAAGCGGCCTGAGACCCCCGCCACGGCAAGAGGATCCCACCGTCGGCCGGGAGCCGGCCCGGATGATCCCGCGCAGCCGGGGTACGCCAGTCACACGGCGACACCCGGAGGTGGAGTTCTATGACCTCTGCGACACGACACGCACTCTGGACGGTGGCCGCCGCAACCGTCCTTGCCCTCACCGGCGCCTGCGGCGACGGCGACGACGGCGCGCCCCCGACGCCGCGGCCCTCCGCCACCGACTCACCCGGCCCGACCGCGGGCAGCACCTCGCCCTCGATCTCCCAGTCCCCCACGCCCACGGGCACCGCCCCCGAGGACCCTGAGGAGGCCGAGGAAGAGATCAGAGAAGCATGGCGCGTTCTCTTCGACCCGCAGTCCTCGCTCGACGAGAGGGCCGACGCCGTCGAGCACGGCGAGGAGAACGCGCTGATGATCCGCAACCTCTTCGCCGATCCTCGCGGAAAGGACCTGCGCGCCGACGTGAGTGCGGTGACGTACGCCTCCTCTCTGTACGCCGACGTCGACTACACCCTGACCCGCGACAGCCGGCGGCTGGGCAACGACGCCCCGGGGGCGGCTGTGCTCCAGGACGACACGTGGAAGGTCGCACTCAACACGGTCTGCGCCCTGACCCAACACGCCAAAGACGCGCCGAAAGCACCGGCCTGCCCCTGACTGACTGCCTTGCGCGGCCGAATCGCAGTGCGCCGCCACAATCTGAGCAGACCCAATCCGACATCGATGCCGGGTGGTTGACGTGTCTTGTCATCCCTCGTGCCGCATGCCCTGCACGTAGCACCCGAACCTCGGCCCACGAGTCGCGGCCTGGTGGCTCCTGCCCCTGATCCCACGCCCGCACGTTCCGCGCCGCCGTCATGCCAGACCAGGAGCAGGAGCAGGCGGCTCTGTAGGCCCAGTTGATCGCGCTGACCCTGGACACGCTGACCAGTGAGCGAGCGGGGCGACTCGGTTCAGTGGTCGTCCCAGTGCCCGTCGTGTCCTGCGTGACGGTGGCCGTCGTGGACGTAGTCGACGTGATCGCCATGGGGCACCGCGACGTGACCGCAGCCTTCACCGTGCTGGTGGGCGTGGTCGTCGTGGGCCGAGTGACCCGCGGGCTCGCACTCGTCGATGTGGTCATCGTGGACGCGGTGGAGGTGACCGTCGTGTGCGTAGTCCACGTGGTCCTGGTGCGGGACGGCGACATGGCCGCAGCCCTCGCCGTGCTGGTGCGTGTGGTCCGGATGGGGAGCGTGTGCAGTCGTCATGACGTATCTCCGGTCGTCTTCCGAACGCCGGCCACGACCGCTCGCCGGCGCTGCCGACCCATCCTCCTCTTCTCGGCCCTCCAATGCACCCCCGTCACCTACAGGTTGTCCTTCCGGCCACAGAACACGACGCGTACACCGACAACGTCCCGGCCGTGCGCGCCCCACGCGGCCCGGGCCAAGGCGCGGCCGGCGCTCACTTCAGCTCAAGTGCCGGGCTTCACCACCACCAGCCTCACCACTCGTCCGAACCGCCGAGGCGGCGGTCTCGTCGCCGGCCATCAGCCCGTCGGGGGGCGCACGGGTGGGCTGACACCTCCCACGCTTCCTCTGACCCCCGCGTCGACACGTGATTCATCACTCACATGGACATGGATTTCATTTTCATTTACGGTAAACGGGCAGCGGGACGGCGAGCGGCGCGAGGGGTGAACTGGTGTGAACGTCCAGACGGCTCAGCAGCGGCCCACGCGACAACGATCGGCCATCCAGGATGCCCTGACGGCATGCCAGGACTTCGTCTCCGCACAGGACTTGCACGCCCAACTGACCGCCGACGGAAGTCGGATAGGGCTGACCACCGTGTACCGGGCGCTGCGCGAGCTGGAGGCTTCGGGCGGGGTCGATGTCGTACAAGTCGCGGCCGGGGAGCGGCTGTACCGCCGACGGCCCGCCGACGGGCACCGCCACTACCTGATCTGCCGCTCCTGCGGCCGCAGCCGGCCGGTGGATTCCGAGGTCGTCGAGGAGTGGGCCGGGCAGATCGCCGCCGACTCCGGGTTCACCGCGGTGGAGCACACCGTCGAACTCACCGGCGTGTGCGCCGACTGCTGACCCACCGCGACGAAGGAGAACTGCCGCCATGCCCCTGGGATTCACGCCCGCAACACCGAGCCCGCGGCTGCGCGAGCTGAAGGAGATCGTGCGCACACTGCTCGATCTCGACGAGGACACGGCCGTCGTGATTCGCCAGCTCGCCTGCACCGAACCGGGCTGTCCGCCGCTGGAAACGGTCGTCGCCGTACTCCCCATGAGCGGCGCGGCCCGCCGCTGGACCCTGCACCGACCCGCCGAGCAGATCACCGAGGACGACCTGCGGGCCGCCCTGCTCACCACCGCACCCGAAGGAGCCTGACCCCTGATGACCGAAGCGACCACGACGGAAGAGCCGCGTGACAAGCGCGTACCCGTCACCGTTCTGACCGGCTTCCTCGGCTCGGGCAAGACCACCCTGCTCAACCGCATCCTCACCGAGAACCACGGCATGCGGATCGCCGTCATCGAGAACGAGTTCGGCGAGGTCGGGATCGACGACGCCCTCGTGGTCGACTCCGAGGAAGAGATCTTCGAGATGAACAACGGGTGCATCTGCTGCACCGTGCGCGGAGATCTGATCCGTATCCTTGGCGCGCTGATGCGGCGCCGGGAGAAGTTCGACCACATCCTCATCGAGACGACCGGCCTGGCGGATCCGGCGCCGGTCGCGCAGACGTTCTTCATGGACGACGAGATCGCCGCCCAGTTGCGGCTGGACGCCATCGTCACCCTGGTGGACGCCGCGCACGTCCTCCAGCACCTGGACGAGGTCAAGCCGGAGGGCGTGGAGAACGAGGCCGTCGAGCAAGTCGCCTTCGCCGACCGCATCGTGCTGAACAAGACCGACCTGGTGGACGAGGCGACGATCGCCGAGGTCGAGGCACGCGTACGGGCGATCAACACCCCCGTACAGATCCTGCGCGCCCAGCACGCCCAAGTCGACCTCCAACAGGTCCTGCACGTGGGCGCCTTCGACCTCGACCGCGTCCTCAAGGACGACCCGACCTTCCTCACCGAGACCGAGCACCAGCACGACCTCACCGTCACCTCGGTCGGCATCGAGCTGGCGGGCGAGCTCGACGAAGAGCGCCTCAACACCTGGCTCGGCAACCTGCTGCGCACCAAGGGCGTCGACATCTTCCGCTCCAAGGGCATCCTGGCGATCGCCGGTTCGCCACGGCGGTACGTCTTCCAGGGCGTCCACATGCTGCTCGTCGGCGAGGAGGGCGCGCAGTGGCGGGCCGACGAGACGCGCCGCAACCGGCTCGTCTTCATCGGCCGCAACCTCGACCGCGAGGCCCTCGAGCGCGGCTTCGCCGACTGCCTGGTGACGGAACGCGCCGGAGCCGCCGTATGAGCACAGTGACCGAGACGGGTACGGGGATCGCCTGGGAGAGGTCCGTGAGCGATGCGCCGGTCTGTGTCCATGCGGCCGGTGACCTGGTCGCGGTGGCCGGGGCCGCCGGCGAGGGCTCGGTCCTGGACGCGGAGACCGGCGAGCGGGTGGGTGAATTCGAGCTGCCCGGCGGGCTGCTGCGCATCGCGGTGTCCCCCGACGGGCAGCACGTGGCGGCCGCCGGCCCCACCGGATACGTGCTGTGGCGCCGCTCCGACGGGCGGGTGCGGGAGGTGAGCACGGGTGCCTGGTCGGCTGCGGTCGCCTGGGCCGGCGAGAACCGGCTCGCCGTCGCCGCCGGACGGCGAGCCCTCGTACTGGACGCTGACGGCGCCGAGTTGTGGGCCACCGAGCCCGCCGCCAGCACAGTCACCGACGTCGCGTGGCTGCGGCAGGGGCGGCGGCTCGCGGTCGCCGCGTACGGAGCGGTGAACGGCCACGAGCGGCACACCGCCAAGCCCGTGGTGAGTTATCCGTACGTGGGCTCCCATCTCGCACTCGCCGTCGCCCCGACGGGCAAGTGGATCTGCAGCGGCAACCAGGACGCCTCGATCCACATCTGGCGCACGCGCGACGGCAGCGAACTGACCATGTCCGGCTACCCGGAGAAGGTCTCCCGGCTGGCCTTCGACGACACCGGGTTCTGGATGGCCTCCGACGGCGCGGCCGACATCACGGTCTGGGACTTCTCCGGCAGGGGCCCCGCCGGTACGCAGCCTCGCCAACTCCGTGCTCACCAGAAGGTCACCGCACTGGCCTGGCGGCCCGGCTCCGGCACCCAGCTCGCCAGCGGCGGCGAGGACGGCACGGTCGCCCTGTGGCATGCCACGGCCGGGCGGCCGGGGGCGCTGCTGCAGCCCACGCGCACGTTCGAACTCGGCTCAGCGGTCGTCGACTTGGCCTGGCCGGACCCGGAGATGCTGGTCGCCGCCGGCCGCGACGGGCTCGTACGCGCCCAGGTCGTGCCCGATCGGACCCGGCTGTGACCGTCGTCTCCGTCCGGGCCGCCGCAGCCCGGCCGTGCACGCTCGTGGTGTGCCGGGGCTGCTGCTGCGGCAACCCGCGCAAGTTGCTCGGTACCGATCACGCCTGGCAGCTCGACCGGCTGCGGGCAGCTGCCGCGGACTCCGGCGGGCGCCTCACGGTCCGTACGACGGACTGCCTGGGCCCCTGCGACCAGGCGAACGTCATCGTCGTCCAGCCGTCCGCCGCCGGACGCCGGGCCGGAGGCCGCGCGACCTGGATCGGCTTCGCGCTGGACGACGACTGCACCGAGGAGTTGCTGGCCTGGACCATCGCGGGCGGGCCCGGCATCGCCGAACCCCCGCCCACGCTGGAGCTGCAGTTCGTCCGGCCGCCGCGCGAGGCGAGGGCCCGTGCACGCCGATGAGTACGCCGGAGGAGGGGGCGGCGGACGCGACGTGCTCGTGGCCGCCCGCCTCGATGAGGCCACCGCCGTCTCCGTCGCCGCGACCCTCCAGGCCCTCGCCACTCCGTCCCGGCTGCACATCCTCCTCACCCTGCGGCACGCCCCTCACCCGGTCGGCGCGCTCGCCGCCGCTGTCGGCATGGAACAGTCCGCCGTCTCCCACCAACTCCGGCTGCTGCGCACCCTGGGCCTGGTCACCGGCCGACGCGACGGCCGCCGGATCGTCTACAGCCTCTACGACGACCACGTCGCCCAACTCCTCGACCAGGCCGTCCACCACATCGAACACCTGCGCCTCGGCCTCCACGACCCCGACTGACGCGCGGCACATGACAAGCCACGGCATCAGGTGTTCCCTGCAGCAGATGCGCGGCGAGGAATGCGGGACGCCATGACATCCGCGGCGCAGGTGGCTCTCTCGGCTGCCAGGTAGGCCGGTGCGGGTGGTAGTCGTACAGCATCCCGGCACGGGCCGGAGCAAGCACGCATGCTGAGCCCCGTCAGCACACCCATCTCTCCTGGGCCGCGCTTCGGGGCGAGCAGACTCGCAGGGCCCGGGTGACCAGTGCCTGCCCCGCACTGACCACGCACACGGCGGCGACACCGCCGGGCAAGGGAACCAGCGGCAGTGCGGCCAAGCCTGCGGCCACGACGACCGAACCTGCCGCCGCGAGCGGCGCCTCGGAGGAATCCCACTGCCGTAAACCGCTGCTGGGCAGGGGTGACGCACCCGCTCATGGAACGCGGGCGGGACAGCTGGTGAAGCCGCCCCGCCTGCGTTCACGGACGCCTGGCACGGGGGGAACCAGGCGCCCTACCCTTTACAGCGACACAGACAGAAGAAGCGTTACAGCGCAACACATAGGGGACATAGCCGTCACCACACCGATTCCTGAGCCGCAGGAGCTTCCAGGTCCCGGTACGGCTCCCGTTTCCAGAGGGTTGTTGTCATGCCTACCGTGATGCGCTGGAGTGCGGCGGCGGGCCCGGCGCGCTGCGCGGGTACCCGAGACGGTCCACGACATGACGGACCCCATCATGAAGCCCACCGGGGGCAGCCTGGGGCAGGTTCGGATGATTCACCTGAGGCGCAAAGACACCTGTGACCTGCGGATACCGGACTGACACCACATCGGGAGGTGGGGCAGATGACCCGACGCCGCAGCGCATGCACGGTCGCGTCGGTCACGGCCGCCACCGCCCTGCTGGCCGGGGCCTGCGGCAACGGCGACGGAAACCCCGCCGGGCCATCGCCCTGGCCGCCCGCCGCAACGACGCGCACCTCGCCTCCGCCCGCGACCGCCACAGCGCCGGGCGACCTGGCAGCGGCCACGGCCGAGGTCGAGACGAACTGGGAGAGGTTCTTCCACCCTCGCACCCCGATCAAAGAGCGCATCGCACTCCTGAAGGACGGCGAGCAGCTCGCCCCGATGGTGGCAGCCTTCGCCGCCCACCCACGCTACGGGCAGGCCGAAGCCGCAGTCGAACAGGTCGTGTTCGCCACCTCGACCACCGCAGACGTCACCTACACGCTGACCCTCCGAGGCTGGCCCCTGCCAACCGCCGTGGGGAACGCCGTCCAGCAGAACGGCACCTGGAAGGTCTCGGTCCCCACCTTCTGCGCCTTGGCCCAAGCGGCCGGCAGCATCGCCCTGGCCGCCAGGTGCCGATGAGCAGATGCTGCCGCGATCGCTGAGGTCAGGCCGCGTGGTGAGCGAGTTCGGCGTGCGGGTCGGGCACACCCGGCACTGGGGCGGGAGCGTCCCCGGCGGCGGGGGGGAGGCTCATGCATGGCGCCGCCTACGCGGCCCCCGCCCAGAACGGCACCAGCCCGTACGGCGGCCTGCTGGCCGCCGACGCCAACGGGATCATGCTGCCGTCCGGCTTCACCAGCAGAGTCATCGCCCGCTCCAGCCAGA
>NZ_JAAKZY010000271.1 GCF_011045015.1 Streptomyces scabichelini
CGCTGGGGCTGCGCCCCAGGCCCCTCGAGAGGTCGTATCTCGGCTGCGGGTTCGTCGTGGCTGGTCGCGCAGTTCCCCGCGCCCCTTCAGGGCCCTTGAAGGGGCCCAGTAGTGTCTCCCGCGTGAGTAACGAAGACATCACGCTGACCGCGGGTGACGCGGAGGTGGCCGTGCGGCCGGGGAACGGCGGGCGGGTCGGAGGGCTGCGGGTCGGAGGGCTGGAACTGCTGCGCCAGGGCGCGAAGTTCGGGTCCTTCCCGATGGTTCCGTGGTGCGGGCGGCTCAGGGGCGGCCGTTTCCTCAACGGGGCCACCGTGCACCAGCTGCCCCTCAACTCCCCGCCGCACGCCATCCACGGCACCACCCGCGAGGGGGCCTGGCGGACGGCGCGTACGAGCGAGACCGAGGCCGTCATCACGTACGACCTCGTCGATCCCTGGCCGTACGCGGGCCGGGTCACCCAGGTCTTCACGCTGACCGAGGACGCGCTGACGCTGACCATGTCCGTGGAGACGTACGACGACTCCTTCCCGGCGCAGATCGGCTGGCACCCGTGGTTCAACCGCAACCTGGGGGGTGAGGACGTACGCATCGACTTCACGGCCGCCTGGCAGGAGGAGCGCGGCGACGACCATCTGCCCACCGGCCGGCGGCTCGACCCCAAGCCCGGCCCGTGGGACGACTGCTTCGGGATGCCCGGCGGCGTCGACGTGACCCTGACCTGGCCGGGGCAGCTGGAGCTCAAGGTGGCCAGCCGGGAGGAGTGGGTCGTCGTGTACGACGAGCAGGAGGCGGCCGTGTGCGTGGAGCCGCAGACCGGACCGCCCAACGGGCTCAACACCCTGCCCCGCCTGGTCACCCCGATCGAACCCCTCGAAGCCACCACCACGTGGTCCTGGCGGCGCCTCTGAGTCACGGCCGTCCGGACCCGGTGGCGACGGCCACCTGGACCCGGTGGCGGGCGCCTCTAAGCTGGCGGACATGAGTGACGTACGCGGCGTGCTGCTGCAGCAGATCAAGGACAAGGCCGTGGTGCACGGCCGGGTGACCCTCTCCTCGGGTCTTGAGGCCGACTACTACGTGGACCTGCGCCGGGTCACCCTCGACGGCGAGGCCGCGCCGCTGGTCGGCCAGGTCCTCCTCGACCTGACGGACGGGCTCGGCTTCGAGGCAGTGGGCGGGCTCACCATGGGCGCCGACCCGGTGGCCGCGTCGATGCTGCACGCGGCCGCCGCGCGCGGGCGGCGCCTCGACGCGTTCGTCGTCCGCAAGGCCGCCAAGGCGCACGGCATGCAGCGCCGCGTCGAGGGCCCGGACATCAGGGGACGTCGCGTGCTCGTCGTCGAGGACACCTCCACCACCGGCGGCTCCCCGCTGACCGCGGTCGAGGCGGTGCGCGAGGCCGGGGCCGAGGTGGTCGCCGTGGCGACGATCGTCGACCGGGCCACGGGCGCGGCCGAGAAGATCCAGGAGGGCGCCGGAGTGCCGTACCTCTTCGCGTACTCGAAGGACGAGCTGGGCCTGGACTGAAAGGTCTGGGCTGAGAGGCCTCGACTGAGAGGCCTGGACCGACAGTTGTCCACAGCTTCCGGAGGCTGCGGACAAGAGTTGTCCACAGGCTCGGGCGGCGTGGCTGGATCATCCGGCCAAGTCTGGAAAGATGGGGATGACGATGACGTCGCCCCCCTAGGTCAGGGCCGTAAGCAACAACGCAACCCGCACATACAAGGAGCGGACAGATGCCCATCGCAACCCCCGAGGTCTACAACGAGATGCTGGACCGGGCGAAGGCAGGCAAGTTCGCCTACCCGGCCATCAACGTGACCTCGTCGCAGACCCTGCACGCTGCGCTCCGCGGCTTCGCGGAGGCCGAGAGCGACGGCATCATCCAGATCTCCACCGGTGGTGCGGAGTTCCTGGGCGGCCAGCACAACAAGGACATGGTCACCGGCTCCGTCGCGCTGGCCGAGTTCGCGCACATCGTCGCCGCGAAGTACGACATCACGGTCGCGCTGCACACGGACCACTGCCCGAAGGACAAGCTCGACGGGTATGTGCGCCCGCTGCTCGCCGTCTCCGAGGAGCGCGTGGCGCGCGGCGAGAACCCGCTGTTCCAGTCCCACATGTGGGACGGCTCGGCGGAGACCCTCGCCGACAACCTCACGATCGGCCAGGAGCTCCTGGAGCGCGCCCGCGCCGCGAAGATCATCCTCGAGGTGGAGATCACCCCGACGGGCGGCGAGGAGGACGGCGTCTCGCACGAGATCAACGACAACCTCTACACGACGGTCGACGACGCGATCCGTACGGCCGAGGCCCTGGGCCTGGGCGAGAAGGGCCGCTACCTGCTGGCCGCGTCGTTCGGCAACGTGCACGGCGTGTACAAGCCGGGCAACGTCGTCCTGCGCCCCGAGCTCCTGAAGGAGCTGAACGAAGGGGTGGCCGCGAAGTTCGGCAAGGCCGCGACTCCCGGGCCGTTCGACTTCGTCTTCCACGGCGGCTCCGGCTCCACCGAGCAGGAGATCCTGACCGCGCTGGAGAACGGCGTGGTCAAGATGAACATCGACACGGACACGCAGTACGCGTTCACGCGTCCGGTCGCCGACCACATGCTGAAGAACTACGACGGCGTCCTGAAGGTCGACGGCGAGGTCGGCTCCAAGAAGCTGTACGACCCGCGCACGTGGGGCAAGCTCGCCGAGGCGTCGATGTCCAAGCGCGTGACCGAGGCCTGCGCGAACCTGCGGTCCACGGGCACCAAGATCAAGTAACCCGCGGTTTCACCACCCGGTTCGCACGCTTCGTACGAAGAAGGGCTCGGCACTCTCCTGGGGCGCCGGGCCTTTCCGTATGCTCCGGAGTATGGCTGCCCCGCCGCAGGAGAAGCAGGACAACACTGCTGTCAGGATCGCCACCCCCACGGGGAGGTGGATCCTGCTGACCACGGTGCTCGGTTCGAGCATGGCGATGCTGGACTCGACGGTGGTGAACGTCGCGCTGCCGCGCATCGGCCGCGATCTGGACGCGAACCTCGCCGCCCTCCAGTGGACCGTCAACGCGTACATGGTGACCCTCGCGGGGCTGATCCTCCTGGGCGGTGCCCTCGGCGACCGCTTCGGGCGGCGGAAGGTCTTCGTCATCGGCGTGATCTGGTTCGCGGCGGCTTCGCTGCTGTGCGGGCTCGCACCGAACGCGGGCGTACTCGTCGCGGCCCGCGCCCTTCAGGGCATCGGCGGCGCCCTCCTCACCCCCGGCTCGCTCGCGCTCATCCAGGCCTCCTTCCACCCGGACGACCGGGCGAAGGCCGTGGGCCTGTGGTCGGGGTTCGGCGGCGTCGGCGCGGCGGTCGGCCCGTTCCTGGGCGGCTGGCTGGTGGACGGCCCCGGCTGGCGCTGGGTGTTCCTGCTCAACGTCCCGCTCGCGCTGATGTGCGCGCCGATCGCCCTGCGCCACGTACCGGAGTCGAAGGACGGACGGGTCCACGGGCGCGGCTTCGACGTACTCGGCGCGGCCCTCGGCGCGCTCGCCCTCGCCCTGATCACGTACGCCCTCATCGAGGCCGGGAGCGGCACCCTGATCGTCGCCGGGACGGCGCTCGCCGGTGTCGTGGCGGGCATCGCCTTCGTGTACGTCGAGCGGAAGCGGTCCGATCCGATGATGCCGGTCGACATCTTCGCGTCCCGGCAGTTCACGGCGGTCAATGTGGTGACCCTGTGCGTGTACGCGGCCTTCGGCGGGTTCTTCTTCCTCGCCGCGGTCCAGTTGCAGGTCGTCTCCGGCTACTCGGCGCTGGGCGCCGGCACGGCACTGCTGCCCACCACCGCCCTGATGCTGCTCCTGTCGGCCCGCTCCGGCGACCTCGCCGCGCGGATCGGCCCCCGCATCCCCCTCACCGTCGGCCCGCTGCTGTGCGCGGCCGGAATGCTGCTGATGCTGCGGGTGGGCACGGACGCGTCGTACGTCATGGACGTCCTGCCCGCGTTGCTCGTGCTCGGCCTCGGCATGGTCACCCTGGTCGCGCCGCTGACCGCCACCGTGCTCGCCTCCGTGGACAACTCGCGGGCGGGCCTGGCCAGCGGAATCAACAACGCGGCGGCCCGCGCGGCCGGCCTCGTCGCGGTCGCCGCGCTGCCGCTGGCCGCGGGGATGGGAGACGACGCGTACCGCTCGGCGAACGCCTTCGACGATGCCTTCGCGCGCGCGATGCCGCTGTGCGCGGGAATTCTTGTGGTGGGCGCGGTGGTGGCCTTCGCGACGGTACGCAGTCCGGCCCCGGACTGCAGACGACCCGAGTGCCGCACGCACGGCAGCGTGGCGGTTCCGCCGCTGGAGGGGCAGCGGGGCGCTTCGCGCGGTGAGTCGGCATCATCCGGCGCCCCGTAAGGGGCGCCCCCGTAGGGGCGCGGGGCTGTGACATTGTGCGGCTCCGCCGCGCGGGCGCGACCAGCCACAACTGACCCGCAGTTCACATACGACCTCAAAGGGGGGCCGGGGGCGCAGCCCCCAGACGCCCACACCAGCGCCGGGCGACCAGGCAAACAAAGGCGCACCGAGTCCCCTGCCGAACCCCCGGACGGGATGCCACAGTTTCTGCATTCCGTGCCGCCGCCACTGTCTGAGTGACGGCGGCACAGACGTTTCAGCTGTGGTGACTACCGCTTCAGCTCGGTGTATGCCTCGGCGCTGCTGTCCTTGAGGAACTGCCAGCAACGCTCCGTCTCCTCCTTCTCGTCGATCTCGCCCGCAGCACGAGCGAGGGCAGCGAGGCAGCGCAGGAATCCGCGATTGGCCCGGTGGTCCCACGGGATGGGGCCATGCCCCTTCCATCCGGCCCGGCGCAGCGAGTCCAGACCGCGGTGGTAGCCGGTCCGCGCGTACGCGTACGACTCGATCACTCGCCCCGCCTCGAAGGCGTCGTCGGCGAGCATTGCCCAGGCGAGCGAGAACGTGGGGTGCTTCGCCGCGACCTCGGCCGGCGCCTGGGACTCCTCGCCCAGCAGGCGGTACGCCTCTTCGTTCTCCGGCAGGTAGGTCGGGTCTGGGCCGCCGAGCAGGTTCTTGTGCGTCGTCATGTAAGCAGTCTGCCACTTGGGGATAGGCGTCCGGGACGCCTCTGCGGAATATCGGCCGTGGACCGGGCGGATATGAGAATGGCGCTTGATGTACCTGATTGCGATGTGCGACGATCCGGCGCATGGCGGCGCGACGGGGGTCCTCCGGGGCCGTTCAGGTGGGCATCTACACCCGGATCAGCAAGGACGACGAAGCCGAGGGGCTGGGCGTCGCACGGCAGGAGGAGGACTGTCGACTGCACTGCGCTGCCCGGGGGTGGGAGGTCGCCAAGGTCTATGAGGACAACGACCTCTCCGCATACAAGCGCAAGACGGTCCGCCCGGAGTTCCGGCAGATGTTGGAAGACCTCAAGGCCGGGCGGATCGATGGGGTCGTCGCCTGGGACATCGATCGCTTCACGCGACAGCCGCGTGAACTGGAGGCGTGGATCGACGAGTACGAGGACGCCGAGCGCCGGAAGCGTCACCTCGTCTTCGACTCCGTGTCGGCGTCGGACATCGACCTGTCCACGGAGAACGGCCGGTTCATCGCGCGGATCAAGGTCACCATCGCCAACAAGTCCTCGGCGGACACGTCGAAGCGGACGAAGCGCAAGCACCTGGAACTGGCGGCGAAGGGCAAGCTCCCTGGTGGTCGGGCGCCGTACGGATGGAACCGCGAGGATCGCAGGACGCGGGTGCCGGAAGAGGCTGAGAACCTCCGCAAGGCGGTGAGGGATTTTCTCGATGGCGTCCGCTGGGCCTCGATCGCGCGTGACTGGCGGGACAAGGGGGTCAGGTCGCACAGCGGCGGCGTCTTCGACGACTCCAAGATCAAGCGGATGCTGATGAACCCGCGGATCTGCGGCTACCGGATGCACCAGGGCGAGCTGTTCCTGGACGAGAGCGGTACTCCCGTCGTCGGTGACTGGGAGCCGATCATCACTCCCGACGACTGGTACCTGCTGACGGAGAAGGTCAAGCGGGAGTCGGAGGGACGTGTCCCACGGGACAACGCCACCAAGTACCTTCTCTCCGGCATCGCCCGGTGCGGGCGGTGCGGTACGAAGATGCGGGCCTTCCCGTCGTACCGGAAGTCGAAGACGTCATCGCAGTTCAAGTACGCGTGCCCCGGCAAGAACGACGGTGGTTGCGGGGGAGTGGCCCGGGCCGGCGAACCGGTCGACCGTCTCATCAGGAACGCCGTGTTCCTCGGCTCGGACAAGGCGCTGGCGAGCGTCCGTGAGCGCGCGCCGGAATGGACCAAGGAAGACCAACTGGCCTCCCTGGAACGGGACATGGCCGAGTTCAAGCAGGCGTGGCAGGAGAAGCGCATGTCTGCCGCTCGCTACATCGCGCTCACCGAGGACCTGGAGAAGCAGATCGTGGAGCTGCACCGGGAGCGAGCTCTGCATCGTGCCGAGGCCGCGACCTTCTCGGCCGGCCCCATCGACATACGGGAGCGGTGGGAGAAGCTGACGATCGAGCAGCAGCGCGCCGCCGTCCTCAAGGTCTTCCGTGCGGTCATCATCAAGCCCGCGTCCAACGGGCCGATCTTCGATCCGGCGGACATTGAGCCGGTGCTCAGGTGACGAACGAAGCCGGGTCCCCAGTGCGGCTGGGGGCCCGGCTTCCTTCGTTCACGACCGGTCTATGCCGAAGATGCGGAGCAGATCGTCGACCCACTCCTCGTCACGGTCAGGGAGCTGAGCCTCGACTCGGCGCAGCCACTCGTCCTCAGTCAAAGAGCCTGACCTCCCGCGCCGCGCCGCCGTAGCCACCGGTTGGGCGGCAACACGGCGGTGGGACACGGTGAGGGGGATGAGGGAAAGCGGGCTTAGGACGCGGAGTCGGCGCAGGGGATATTGCGGGTTGGCGCAAGGGGTGAGCCCTCTTCTGACGGGTGTGGGTGCGGCAACACCGACCCGCCGGTCGATCGCTGGGGATGGGGTGAGGTGCCTGTCCTGGGGGTTTGCGGACCCAGTACGGGAGTGGATGGAGGGCGGAGGCTATGGCTTGTCGGAGGTGTCGGCCTCGTCGTGGTGCTCGCTGGGCGGCGGTCCGTATGCCTCCAACAGGTGTTTGGCGGACGCCTCGGCCATGGCGGTGGAGACCATCACGTCCGCTTCCTCGCGGATGTCGGGGTGCTCGGCGAGGTAGGTGTCCAGGGCATCGCGCGCCTGGGTGTAGGCGGCGTTGGCGCGCTGGGTCTCGCGGAACGGGTCCACGACGGCGTCGATGAGTTCCATGGCGCGGGCCTGGGCGGCGAGCTGCGGGGGGCCGACGAGGTTGCGCAGGTCGATGCCGAGGGTCGCGCACATCATCCACGGCGCCTGGGGCGTCGAAGCCCCCAACAGCTTCCTTACCGTCGTCTTCGCTGCCAACGAATGGACCGGCGAACCCGAGAACCGCGCAAGCATGCCCAGGTCCGCTGGATCGACGCCGACGACATCCCCGAGGAGTTCGTCGACACCACTGCCAGCGCCCTTCACCGCTACCTCATCGGCGGACCCCAAGTGTCTCTCGACGGGTGGCACCTACACCCCGGCAAGTTTCGTCAGGCCCGGTGTCAGTGGCGCCCTCTACGCTCATCCCTCCGGACGAGCGAGGGGCCTCATGAGTACGGCGAGCAGATTCGACACCTTCCTGAAGAACATCACGGTGACGAGTGATCAGTGTGCATCTGCGCTGACGAGCGCGAACGCCATCGCCCGTAAGCTGCACGGACACTACAGCAACTAACCGTATTCGGATGGCTGCCGGATGATCGTCGGCTCGTACGGGAAGGGCACGGCGGTGAACCCGCCGCGGGATGTCGACGTGCTGTTCTTCATGCCCGTCAACGAGTACCACCGCTTCAACGGGCACAGGTACAACGGGCAGTCGGCCCTCCTGCAGGAACTCAAGGGCCTGTTCCAAGAGCGTTACCCGCGGACCAAGGAAATCGGTGGCGACGGCCAGGTCGTGGTCGTCGACTTCTCCACGGGCCACACGGTGGAGGTCCTGCCCGCCTGGCACCGGAAGGGCGGCGGGCTGCTCGTGCCCAACACCCATGATGGCGGCAGTTGGCAGCATGTCGACCACGAGGCCGAGATCGCTTACGTGGCCGATTCGGACGCCCACACCAACGGCAATACCCGAAACCTCATCAGGATGATGAAGGCATGGCAGAAACACTGCTCGGTCCCCATCAAGTCCCTGGTCCTGGAGCTGCGGAGCGTGACGTTTCTGTCGACGTGGGACCGCTCCAGGGAGTCCACGACCTTCTACGACTGGATGGTCCGGGACTTCTTCGCCGAGCTGGTCGGGAAGGCCGACTCCTGGCACACGATCCCCGGGACCAGCGAGAAGAAGCAGTACGGAGACGCCTGGCTGAGCAAGGCGCAGAGCGCGCACCGCCGGGCGGTCAAGGCATGCGAGTACGAGCTGGCGAGCAAGCAGCTCGACGCTGCTCTGGAATGGCAGAAGATTTTTGGGAGCCAGTATGAGCTCTGACGAGAACACCGGGCACGTGGCGAACGTCCAGTCGATCCGGGAGAGCTTCGGCCGCGTGGTCTACTCGCACAAGGCGCACGAGAAGGCCAGGGAGCTAGAGACATCCAAGGCGGACCAGGCGAAGTGGATCAACATCGTCCTCGTGACCCTGACCTCCGGGACGGTGCTGACCTCGGTGATCACGGACCAGCGGATCCTGCTCTACATCAGCAGCGGCGCCTCCGCACTGGCGCTCGCGTTCACCATCTTCCAGTTGAGTTTCACTCCGGAGAAGGTCGCGGAACAGCATCGCGCAGCGGCCAAGGAGCTCTGGTACATCCGGGAGCTGTATCTGCACCTGCTCACCGACATACAGACCGATCCGCAATCCGTGGACATACCTCGCCGCAGAGACGAGCTGCTCGAGAAGCTGAACCACGTCTACCGGCTGGCACCGGACACATCGAGCAGCGCCTACCGGGCCGCACAGCGAGCCCTGCAGATCGACGAGGACATGACGTTCAGCAGCGCAGAGCTCGACCGCTTCCTCCCAGAAGCACTGCGCACATCGTGATGCCCGCTCCTGGGTTCTACCGGGCGGATCACGGCGAGACCATAAGGGATTGCTGCTGGCGAGCTGATCTGGCGGGCGAACTCCTCCGTGAAGAGACCCGATGCGGCGTGGGCTGATGCATACCTCCCTCGCAAGCGGCGGCTCGCCCGCTCAACCCGCAGAGGCAGGTCTCACGCCACCTTGCCGCCGATGAGTCCCACGATCGCCCCAAAGCCCATCATGTAGGTCGTGGAACATGCCTCGGCGGCGGCCTTCACCTGCTCGGAGTCTCCCCCGAACGCTGCCAGTAGCACATTCAAGATCAGGGCCAGGACCGTCAGTGCAGTCACCGTAGAAAAGATCAGTTTGAAGCGGGGCGTCAAATCGGACTTGCCCTCAAGCGCACGGATGCTCTGCGGCTCGGATTCGTACGATCGCGCCCGCGTAAGAGCGGGATTTTCGTTCTCCATGCCCTCGTATACTGCCCGGATGGGACATTGGTCTGAGGGTCTTGTCGACGACGCCGCGAAGATGATCGGTGGTAGCCCAGACCGCCACCTGCTGAGGGACACGCTCGCCCGCGTCGGTCGCGAGATTGACGTGCTCTCGGGCCGTAGCTTCCAGCCGCTGCGCCGAGCGACCTCAGTCATCGAGCCCAACGGCTTGCCCTTCGTGGACGTCCCGGATCTGCAGGTCGGCTCGATGGAGCCAGGGGCGGGAGCCTGGGAGGTCCCTGACCCGGTGAACGGCGAGATTGCGGCCGTCCTGCAGGTTTCACCGTTGGCCAGCCCTGCGCCGAACGCCGCGCGTGCTGCTGACGCACTCTGGATTGCCGGTCAGCTCGTCGCTGAGGCATCGGCGGCGGGGCGCCTGTCGGCGGACTATGTCCTTCACTGGCTGGGCGCGTCCGTGGACCACGAGCAGCGAAAAGATCTATTTCGTCGCATTATGGACCCTTCCGTTCGCTTTTATGTCCCGGTCCTCGGGGGCTCCGTCAACGGGTGGTGGTTCCAAATCTCCCGGCGCCTCGTCTGGGTGACGAGCGAGACCGAGGACGACGGACGGCTTATCGAGCTTCTATTGGAGAAGGCGACTACCGGCGAAGAGATTTCACCACTTGCAGCCGTCGAGGCCATCCTGATCGCGGTACCAATGACGCGACACCCCGCAGACTGGGCATTCACGGCACGCATCTGGCCCGAGCAGGTTCAGCTCCCTATCGATCGGCCATGGGGAAGGCTTGCGACGGCTATCCACGGCCACGGCATACCGACTATCACCGTCGACCCGGTCTCGACCTCTTACGAGATCGCGTGCCAGGTGGTCTTGAAGGGCTACTGGCACGGCTACATCAGCGGCGATGAGCCGGCGCTGGCGAACGCCGTCGCGATGGCGTACCCGCGGCAGGTCGATCGCATCCAGCGTGAGACCCGTGCCCCAGACAGGGCTTCTGCGGCCGCAACGCTGCTCGAACAACTGATCCACCCCGGATTCGATCCAGCGCGCGGCGCGGAGGCGACTCGTCGGTACGTGCGCCGGAAGGCAAGCATCGCGGTCATGCAGTACCGGAAAGGTGAGGCACCGGAGCGGTACCCGTGGACGCAGGTCGGAATCAGCGAACGTCGCTACTACAAACTCCTGCCGCTGTTCGCTCAGAAGGTCAACGGCCGCTATGACTACGACTACGACGACGTGGTGGCGCGGATGAAAGCCCACCTGGACCACGTTGACAAAGCGCGAACCGTACGAGCAGCCGCTCTTGAAGTCCTCCGGTCACGCGGCTTCGGCGAAGAGGCCGCACGCAAATGGATACAGCGGCATCCGCCCGAGGAGGCTGTCAACGCATGGCCGCGTGGCCGACGCCCGTAGTGCCAACCCTGCGCTCGTGCCAGGTCTCTCGGGTACCCCATGGGATGTCCGTCACGGCGGGACCGTGTTGGGTTGAACCGAACCCCATTCGGGACGAAGAGATCATGAGTTCAGATCCCGTCCCTCTGAGGGGGAGCCTGGGAGCCTCCTTGACTCGCTGGCGCCCTCGAATCGCCGCCGTCATGGACAGCGGCGCTTGGCGCGGCGGGTTCGCAAACCTCCCCCGTCGGAGGCTTGTCGCCCGCCCACTCGGTGGAGCAGATCCTGGCAAGCTCCACCACCCATTCCAGGTCCCGCTCCGGCAGCTGGGCCGCGAGGCTGTCCAGCCACTCCTGCTCGGTCATACCGTGCCCCCTCATGCTCTCGGGTACATATTCCACCATTCTCCTGGGAGCATGAGCCAAACCGTAGCTTCCTGCACGCCCTCGCCCGCGCCGCGCAGGCGATCGGCGAGCAGGAGGAGTACGAGCGCTGCACGCAGTTCCTGAAGGACTCCTCGCCGACGGCTGCCCAGACACTGGGCTGAAACCGCTGCCCAGACACTGGGCGGAAACTGTCGGGTTTGTGTGGGCCCGTCCGGGTGTGACCGGGCGGGCCTTGCCGTTTCGGGCGACCATTGTGGAGGATGCCTGGTGGGGACCGGGGCCCCGTGTCGGTAACGGCAGGGCGGACCGCTACCCGTAGTACACAACAGGAGACAGCGATGTCCCACGAGGCTCTTGAGGCCCATGAGGCTGAGGAACCTGCGACTCCGCATCTCGACTTCCAGGGCACGACGCCGTACGAGGACTACGTCCAGGCGGATGTGCTCACCCACCTCCAGCACCCCCGCTCCGACGATCCCGGAGAAATGGTCTTCCTGGTCACGACCCAGGTGATGGAGCTGTGGTTCACCGTCATCGTCCACGAGTGGGAGACCGCGGCGCGGGCCCTGCGCGACGACGACGTGCCGGTCGCGGTGGCCGCGCTGAAGCGGTCCGTACGGGAGCTCGAGGCGCTGAACGCCTCCTGGAAGCCCCTGGGGCAGCTGACCCCGGCCCAGTTCAACTCGTACCGGAGTGCCCTCGGGGAGGGCTCCGGCTTCCAGTCCGCGATGTACCGGCGGATGGAGTTCCTGCTCGGCGAGAAGTCCTCGTCCATGCTCGTACCGCACCGGGGTGCGCCCCGGGTGCACGCCGAGCTGGAGAAGGCGCTGCACGAACCGAGCGTGTACGACGAGGTGCTGAGGCTGCTGGCGCGGCGCGGCTACGCGATTCCCGCCGCTGTGGTCGAGCGGGACGTCTCGCTCAGGTATGAGCCGTCGGCCGAGGTCGAGGCCGTATGGGCGGCTCTGTACGCCGACGACGACAACTCCGAACTCACCCGGCTCGGCGAGGCGTTGACCGATGTCGCCGAGCTGGTGTGGCGATGGCGCAACGACCACCTCGTCGCCACGCGGCGGGCGATGGGCTCGAAGACCGGGACCGGGGGTTCGGCGGGCGTTGCCTGGCTGGAGAAGCGGGCGCAGAAGAACGTGTTCCCCGAGCTGTGGACGGCGCGATCCCATGTCTGACCTGACGGTGGAAGCAGAGGAGTTGGACGCGGCCGACGAACTGGCCAAGCTGCGTTCGCAGTTCGTACTCGACGACGTTGTGTATCTGGACGGGAACTCCCTCGGCGCGCTGCCGGCGGCCGTGCCCGGGCGGGTCGAGGACGTCGTACGGCGGCAGTGGGGTTCGCTGCGGATCCGGTCCTGGGACGAGAGCGGCTGGTGGACGGCGCCCGAGCGGATCGGGGACCGCATCGCGCCGCTGGTGGGGTCGGCTGCCGGGCAGATCGTGGTGGGCGACTCGACAAGTGTCAATGTCTTCAAGGCAGTTGTGGGCGCGGTGCGCCTGGCTGGGGAGGGCGTGGGG
>NZ_JAAKZY010000272.1 GCF_011045015.1 Streptomyces scabichelini
CGCCACCCCCCACCCGGAAGGCGACCCCACCACATGACCGGGCCGACCGGCACGACCGCTACCGCCGCAACCGCCACCGCCGACGACGAGAAGCTCAGTCGGCTCATCGAAGAGCTGATGGAACGCACTCCGGGCGCTCGGCACGCGCTCATGCTCTCCCGTGACGGGCTGAAGCTGTGCCGTACGGCGGAACTCACCGTGGACCAGGCCGATCAGCTGGCCGCGATCGCCGCCGGTATCCAGTCGCTGACACACGGGGCGTCCATGGAGTTCGGGGACGGCAGCGGGGGCATACGGTCCGCGATGGCCGAGTTCTACGGCGGGGTCCTGTTCATCGTCGAGGCGGGCGCGGGCGTGCACCTGGCCGTGGTCACCGACGAGGACGCGGACGCCGGGCTCGTCGGGCACAACATGAGCGAACTCGTGGAGCAGCTCGGCGGACACCTGAGCGCGCAGCCGCGTACGTCATGAGCCGCCCGGGCAGGGACGACACGCCCGACCGGCTCTACACCCTCACCGCAGGGCGCAGCCGGTCCGCGCCCGACACCCCGTTCGACCTGGTGACACTGGTCGTGGCCGAGTGCGATCCGGTGTCGGGCATGCAGTCCGAGCACGCGGCGATCCTGCGGCTGTGCGAGCGGCCGACGGCGGTCGTGGAGGTCGCCGCCGAGCTGCGGCTGCCGGTGAGCATCACCCGGATCCTGCTCTCCGACCTCCTCGCCGCGGGCCGCGTCAGCGCGCGCCATCCGCGCAAGGGCGTTTTCTCCGGCGTCCCCGATCCCGACATCCTGGAGCAGGTGCTCGTTGGACTTCGTAACCTCTGACCCCGTTCCCCTGGGCGGGCCCCGGTTCCAGACCGAACCCGCCGAGCTGTACCGGGAGTTGCGGCGTGAGCACGGTGCCGTGGCGCCGGTGCTGCTCGACGGCGACGTACCGGCGTGGCTCGTCCTCGGCTACCGCGAGCTGCACCAAGTGACCGGCGACCCGGTGCTGTTCAGCCGGGACTCCGATCTGTGGAGCCAGTGGCCGCGCATCCCCGACGACTGGCCGCTGCTGCCGATGATCGGCCGCAAACAGCCGTCGATTCTCTACACGGTCGGCGAGCGCCACCGTGAGCGCGCCGCGATGATCAGCGACGCCCTCGAAGCCGTCGACCCCTTCGAACTGCGCGCCCACGCCGAGAAGTTCGCCGACGAGCTGATCGACGCGATCTGCGCCAAGGGCGAGACGGACATCGTCGCGGACTACGCGATGCTGCTCCCCGTGCGCGTACTGGCGACGCTCTACGGGTTCTCCGACGAGCAGGGCCCCGGCCTGGTCACCGCCCTGAACGACATGATCAACGGGCGGGAGAACGCCATCGCGGGGCAGACGCACCTCGCCACGTCCATGGCGCGGCTGCTGGCGGACCGGGCGGCGCGGCCCGCGGACGACGTGGTCAGCCGCATGCTCGCCGCGGGACATCCAGAAGACACCGCCGGGTTCACGCACGAGGAGATCACCCAGGACCTCATGGTCATGATGGCCGCGGGTCACCAGCCGACGGCCGACTGGATCGGCAACTCGCTGCGGCTGATGCTGACGGACGACCGTTTCGCGGCCTCGCTGTTCGGCGGCCGGCACAGTGTCGCCGAGGCCATGAACGAGGTGCTGTGGGAGGACACGCCCACGCAGAACGTGGCCGGGCGCTGGGCCTCCCGCGACACCCAGCTCGGCGGCCGTCGCATCCACGCGGGCGATCTGCTGCTGCTCGGCCTCCAGGCCGCCAACAGCGATCCGCAGGTACGCGTCGACGGCTCCGCCCTCACCGGCGGCAACAGCGCGCACTTCTCCTTCGGCCACGGCGAGCACCGCTGCCCGTTCCCGGCCCAGGAGGTCGCCGAGGTGATCGCGCGTACGGGCATCGAGGTGATCCTCGACCGGCTGCCCGACATCGACCTGGCCGTACCGGCCGAGTCCCTCACGCGCCGTCCGTCGCCGTGGCTGCGGGGCCTGACGGAGCTGCCGGTGAGATTCACGCCGACTTCTGCGCTGGGCGAGCCGGGCAGGCTGGGCAACTCGCTTTGACCGCCGTACGACCTGACCGCCGCACGACCCGACCGCGTGCCTGACTGCCGTGCCTGCCGTGCCTGACTGCCGTGCCTGACTGCCGTACGACCTTGCTTGGAGGCCTCTGCTCATGACGACCACCGAGACGAGCCCGGCCGCCTCGGCCGCCCGTATCGCCCTCGACCCCTTCGTCACCGACCTCGACGGGGAGAGCGCCCGGCTGCGCGCCGCGGGGCCGCTGGCCGCCGTGGAATTACCGGGTGGGGTTCCCGTGTGGGCGGTCACGCACCACGCCGAGGCCAAACAACTCCTCACCGATCCCCGGCTGGTGAAGGACATCAACGTCTGGGGCGCCTGGCAGCGCGGCGAGATCCCTCCGGACTGGCCGCTGATCGGGCTCGCGAACCCCGGCCGTTCCATGCTCACCGTGGACGGTGCGGAGCACCGGCGGATGCGTACGCTCGTCGCGCAGGCGCTCACGCCGCGGCGCGTGGAGCGGATGCGGGAGCGGATCACCAAGCTGACGACCGATCTCCTCGACGCGCTTCCCCAGGGCGCCGACGCCGCCGACGCCGCCGATGTCGTCGACCTGAAGGCGGCGTTCGCGTACCCGCTCCCCATGTACGTCATCGCCGACCTCATGGGCATCGAGGAGTCCCGACTCCCCCGCCTGAAGGAGCTGTTCGAGAAGTTCTTCTCGACCCAGACGCCGCCGGAAGAGGTCATCGCCACCCTCACGGAGCTGGCGGAGGTCATGGCGGAGACGGTCGCGGCGAAGCGCTCCGCTCCCGGCGACGATCTCACCAGTGCGCTGATCCTCGCCTCCGAGGACGGTGACCACCTCACCGACGAGGAGATCGTCTCGACGCTCCAGTTGATGGTCGCGGCCGGCCATGAGACGACGATCTCCCTCATCGTCAACGCCGTCGTGAACCTGTCCACGCATCCCGATCAGCGCGAGCTGGTCCTTGCGGGGGCCGCCGACTGGCCGTCGGTGATCGAGGAGACGCTGCGCTGGTCGACCCCCACGTCCCACGTTCTGATCCGGTTCGCGACGGAGGACGTGCCCGTGGGTGACAAGGTCCTCCCCGCGGGAGACGCCCTGATCGTGTCGTACGCCGCGATCGGCCGGGACGAGAAGGCCCACGGGCCTTCGGCCGGCGAGTTCGACATCACGCGCGTCTCCGAGAACCGTCACATCTCCTTCGGGCACGGCCCGCACGTATGCCCCGGCGCGGCGCTGTCCCGCCTGGAGGCGGCCGTCGCACTCCCCGCGCTGTACGAACGCTTCCCGGACCTTGACCTGGCGGTCCCACCGGGTCAGCTCCGCAACAAGCCGGTGGTGACGCAGAACGACCTGTTCGAGCTGCCGGTGCGGTTGGGGGGTACCGCATCTGATCCGAGCTGACGAAAAGCGTTTGTCTCCGCGGGGAGCCGCGCCGGAACATGACCGGTCGTGACCACCTCCGACGACGCCCCCTCTCCCCCGCCTCCCGCCGGACGCTTACGCGCGCTGTTGCCGGACCTGGCCCCATGGCGGACCTCCCCCGACTTCCGACGGCTCTGGGTCGCCGGAATCGTCACCAACTTCGGCAGCTTCCTGACCTTCGTGGCGCTTCCGGTGCAGATGAAGGAGCTCACGGGATCCGCGGTGGCCGTGGGCGCGATCGGCGCCGCGGAACTCGTACCGCTGATCGTCTTCGGTCTGTACGGCGGTGCGCTGGCCGACGCCCTGGACAAACGGAAGCTGATCCTCTGGACGGAGGTGGGGCAGGGACTGCTCAGCGCCGGTCTGCTGCTCAACGCGCTGCTGCCGCGTCCGGTGGTGTGGCCGCTGTACGCGGTGGCCGCGCTGTCCGCCGCGCTCGTCGCAATCCAGCGGCCCGCGCTGGACGCGCTCGTGCCGCGCATCGTCGCGCACGAGCACCTGCCGGCGGCCGCCGCGCTCAACTCCCTGCGCTGGACGATCGGCGGCGTCGCGGGCCCGGCCGTCGCGGGCCTCGTCGTGGCGTACGCGGGGCTCGGCTGGGCCTACGCCGCGGACCTCGTCACCTTCGCGGTCTCGGTCGTCCTGGCCCTCGGCCTGGCCGCGTCACCGGCCGCTCACGAGGCGGCCAAACCGTCCCTGCGGTCCATAGCGGAGGGCGCGCGCTACGCGTGGAGCCGCAAGGAGCTCCTGGGCACGTACACGATCGACCTGGCCGCCATGTTCCTCGCTTCCCCCTCGCCGTTCTCCCGTTCCTCGCGGACGACCTGGGCGCCGAATGGTCCCTCGGCCTCATGTACGCGTCGATCCCGGCCGGCTCGCTCCTGGTCAGCCTCACCAGCGGCTGGACCTCACGGGTCCACCGCCACGGCCGGATGGTGGTTCTGGCGGCGGCGTGCTGGGGCCTGGCGATGGTGGCCGCGGGCGCGGCCCACAACGTCTGGCTGGTGCTCGGCTTCCTCACCCTCGCCGGCGGCTTCGACATGGTCAGCGGAATCTTCCGCGCGGCCATGTGGAACCAGACGATCCCGGACGAGCTGCGCGGTCGCCTGGCCGGCATAGAGCTCCTCTCCTACTCCGTCGGCCCTCAGCTGGGGCAGGTCCGGGCGGGCAGCATGGCCGCCTGGACGACCGTACGAACCTCGGTCTGGTCCGGCGGCGTGTTGTGCGTGGCGGCGGTGGGGGCTCTGGCCCTGTGCCTGCCGAAGCTCATGACCTACGACGTACGAACGAACGAGCACGCGGCAAGGCTGAGGCAGACCCGTGAGACAGCCGCGCCCGCGGGGCACGCCCCGTAAGGAGGCAGGGGGGCGTGCCTCCGTACGGAGGCACGCCCCCCTGCCCATTGCTCTCCCGGCGGGATCCGGCGAGATCCGGCGGGACGCTCAGCTGCTCAGCCGCTCAGCCGCTCACCGTGATGCTGGAGTTCCCGCTGCTCTGATAACCCTCGGTCGCGAGGATCATGTAGTACCTGAAGTTGCCCAGCGGCATTCCGGCGCGGGCCCACGCGTCGAAGTGGTTTCCGGTGGTGATGCTTCCACCCGTCCTCCTCGACTGGCGGACGCTCCAGTACTGGTTGAAGGTCCGGGTGCCTTCGACGGACGGGGCGTTGTACCGCGTCGTCTGGTAGATGTCGTACGTACCGCCGTCGCTGGTGACGGTGCCCTTGTACGTGCCCGTGGGCCGGTAGTTGCCCCAGTTGTCGACGATGTAGTACTCCACGAGCGGGTTCGACGTCCACCCGTAGAGGGTCAGATAGCCGTTGCCCGAGGGGTTGAAGCTTCCCGAGTACCGCACCGTCCTCCGGCCGCCGTTGCTCCAGCCCTTCCCGCCGACCCAGTTCCCGCAGTTGGTCCACGAGCTCCGGTAACTGCCGCCGGATGCCAGGGTCATGGAGACCTGGCCGCCGCCGTCGGTCCAGAACGAGTAGTAGAAGCCGTTGTGGGTGCCGGTCTGGTTCGTGGTGATGGTCGTGTCCGCGTGCGCGGTGCCGGGCAGTATCAGCCCGGATGTCGTGGCCAGCGCCAAAGCGCCGGCGCCGCCGAGTAAGGTCCTGCGGCTGACTTGGCGGGCGGGCACGTCGTCCTCGTGCATACGTCCTCCTCGTGACGGTCTGTGGGGGCTCTTGGTGCCGTCAGTGTTGGTGGGACCTCTGATGCTGTCAACGGTTTCGGCAATGATTACGAAACCTTCCCTCCCACCAAAGGGCGATGAGGACGGTATCGTGCCTGCTCAAAGACGCCCTACGTCCGTCACTTCAAATTGGCCGACCGAAACACTTCGATGGGAAGACCGGAATCCGGCCCGAAATCCTCGAATGTTTCGACGATCATTCCGATTGGGTTTGGGCTTCCGCGTTCACGTGGCGTCAGGGGGACGGCGTGTACGGCTCGCCCAAGTCCCAGGCCTGGTACATCGCTTCGGCGAAGGCGGCCGCGATCTTGTGCTCGCCGTGCGCGTTCGGGTGGGTGCCGTCGTCCGTGTCCAGATTGACGTCGTACGACTCCGGGACCGAGGCCAGCAGGAGCGGGGACGACGGCTCGTCCAGGTCCGCCACGGCCTTCGCCAACAGCTCGTTGAAGTGGGCGACCTCGGTGGCGAAGGCGGCGTCCGACTCCGCCCGCACGTTCGGGATGACCGGCAGGAAGACCATCCCCACGCGGGCGTTGGCCGAGCGGGCCTCGGTGATGAAGCGGCGTACGTTCGCCGCCGTCCGGTCCGCGTCCGAATAGAAGCCCAGATCGATCAGGCCCAGGGAGACCAGCAGGACGTCCGCCCGCTGTGCACGCACCGCCTCGGCGATCAGCGGCGTCATGTGGAGCCAGCCCTCGCCCCAGCCCGCCAGGTGGGCGCGGGGGAAGTCCGGGTCGGCGTACTCGTACGAGTCGGAGGTCTCCGTCGCCTTGTCGTGGAGCGTCTCGCGCGGGCCGACGATGCGGAACGGGCCGCCGTACGTCGAGCGCAGGTGCTGCCACATCCGGTAACGCCACGTGTGTTCGCCCGCGCTTCCGATGGTCTGGGAGTCGCCGACGGGCATGAACCTGAGCATCCGCTCATCATCCTTGACCACGGCGCGAGCCGGAGCGTGCGGCCGTGTGAAGCTGAACACCCTGCGTGAACGCCGGGCCGGGATGGCACGCTTGGGTACATGCGCCGTTCCCTGTCGTTCTTCGCCGGAGCCCTGCTCGTCCTCGCACTCGGCGCGCCCGCCGCCGCTTCCGCCACTGCTGACGGTGACGACGGCTCGGAGGGGTTCACGGTCAAGGACCCGAGGATCACCGAGTCCAGCGGGCTTGCCGCCTCCCGCCAGCACAAGGGCATCTACTGGACCCACAACGACCAGGACGAGGGCGCCTACCTCTACGCCATCGACAGCAAGACGGGCGACACCGTCGCGACGATCACCATGACCGGCGTGGGCACCCCGCGCGACATCGAGGCCATCTCCATCGGCCCGGACAACGAGATCTACGTCGGCGACATCGGCGACAACGACGGTGTGGAGTGGTCCTATGTGTGGGTCTATCGCCTGCCCGAGCCCAAACAGCTCAAGGACCGGACGATCCGGGCCACGCAGTACGTGGTGAAGTACTCCGACGGCCCCCGCGACGCCGAGTCGCTCGCCGTGCACCCCAAGACCGGGCGGGTCTACATCATCGACAAGCAGGAGGACGGCGGGCACCTGTACGACGGGCCGGCGCAGCTCTCCACCTCCGGCACCAACGTCTTCAAGCCCATCGCCCCCATCGACCTGTGGACCACCGACGCCGCCTTCTCCCCCGACGGCGGGCAACTCGCCGTACGCGGCTACTTCGGCGGGATCGCGTACCAGTGGAACGACGGGAAGCCGAAGCGACAGGGCCGGCTGAGCGTGCCGCTCCAGGGGCAGGGCGAGTCGGTGACGTACACCCCGGACGGGTCCACGCTGCTGTACGGGACCGAGGGGGACGAGAGCCCCGTCGAGCCCGGCAGCGTCCCCGGCGCGGAGGACGGCAAGTCCCCCTCGGATGAGGGGGGTTCGGCCGCCGACGGGGACGGTGAGGGTGACGGGGCGAACGACAACCTCAAGACGGCTGCCATCGCTCTCGCCGCCGGGCTTTTCGTCATCTACGGGCTCAAGCGGCTGCTGAGGCGCGGGTCCTGAGCACCTGGCACCCGGGCACCTGGGCACCTGGGCACCAAGCAGATCCACAGCGAATTCAAGGGTTTCCCAGCCGCTTCTCAGGGTCCTTTGAGGCGGAGCCGGTAGCTGTGAGGGCGTGATCAGTTCGCTCAGAACGGACCCCCCGGCCACCGAGGCCGAAACCTCCGCCCGGCTGCTCGTCGTGGACGACGAGCCGAACATCCGGGACCTGCTGTCGGAGACGTTCCGGCTCGTCGGCTTCGACGTCACGGCCGCCGGTACGGGCGTCGAGGCGCTCAACGCCGCGCACACCGCCCCGCCCGACCTCGTCGTGCTCGACGTGATGCTGCCCGACCTCGACGGCTACGAGGTCGCCCGCATCCTGCGCCGCGACGGCCGCGAGACACCCGTGCTCTTCCTGACCGCCCGCGACACCGTGCGCGACCGGGTGGAGGGGCTCAGCGCGGGCGGCGACGACTACGTGACGAAACCGTTCAGCCTGGAGGAGGTCGTGCTCCGGGTCCGCGCCATCCTTCGCCGTACGCGGCGCAAGGAGCCGGAGCCCGAGCCCCTGCTGCGCTGCGCCGGCCTCGAACTCGACGAGGCCGCGCACACCGTACGGCGCGACGGGCGCGAACTGGAGCTGTCCCCGACCGAGTTCCGCATGCTGGCGTATCTGATGGAGAACGCCGGGCGGGTGGTCAGCAAGGCGCAGATCCTGCAGAGCGTCTGGGGGTACGACTTCGGCGGCGACACCCGGATCGTCGAGAGTTACGTCTACTACCTGCGCAAGAAGATCGACGCGGACGGCGCGGTGCCGCTGATCCACACGCTCCGCGGAGTCGGGTACGTGCTCAGGGCGCCGAAATGATCCGACGTCAGCTCAAGGGCCGCTTCCGGCGGCGGCACTGGCGGGACCGGCGGCACTGGCGGCACTGGACCCTGCGGGCCCGGCTTGCGCTCGCGGCCACCGGGCTCGCCGCGCTGGCACTGCTCGCCGCCAACGCCACCGGGCTCGTTCTGCTGGAGAACTACCTGATCAACCGGGTCGACCGGAATCTGGCAGCGGACGGCTCCAAGGGCTCGGGCGGCGCACCCCCCGACGCGGCCGCGCAGGAACTCTTCGCCCAGCGGTTGGGCCGGGCCGAGGACGAAGCCACGTTCCTGACGTTTCTCGCCGAGCGGTTCGGCGGGGAATTCCGGATCTACGTGTACAGCGGCGCCGGGAACACCCGTACGGGCATTCCGCAGGCCCCGGAGGGCCCCGACCCCCGGCTGCCCGAGCGTGACGCGCTCGCCGCCCGTGACGGCGACGTGTTCACCGTGCCGGGGGAGTCGGGCGCCGACTGGCGCGTGTCCGTGCACGATGCGGGCGAGTCCCTGATGGTCACCGCGGTCTCCCTCGCCGATGTGGAGGAGACCACCGACCGGCTGCTGCTCATCGACGCGCTCGTGATGACGATGGTGCTCGCCCTGCTCGCGGGCGTCGCCACGCTCGTCGTACGGGGCGGTCTGCGGCCCCTCACGCGGATGGAGGCCACCGCCGACGCCATCGCCGCGGGCGACTTCCGGCGGCGTGTCGACGGCACCGACCCGCACACCGAACCCGGACGGCTCGGGTGGGCGATGAACGCGATGCTCGGCCGCGTCGAGCGGGAGATCGCCGCCCGTACCGCCTCCGAGCAGCGGCTGCGCCGTTTCCTCGCCGACGCCTCGCACGAACTGCGCACCCCGCTCACCTCCATCCGCGGCTTCGCCGAGCTGAGCCGGCGCGGCGGCGACCGGACGGACGCGCTGCGCCGCATCGAGGCGGAGGCGGCCCGGATGGGCGTCCTGGTGGAGGACCTGCTGCTGCTCGCACGCCTCGACGAACAGCGGGATCTGGAGCAACGCCCGGTCGATCTGCTGGAGTTGGCCGCCGATGTCGTACGGGATCTGCATGCCCGTTCGCCGGAGCGGGACGTATGCCTGACGGGGGCGATGCGGCCCGTGGTGGTGGAGGGGGATCCGTTGCGGCTGCGGCAGGTGCTGGCCAATCTGCTGGCCAATGCGGAGCGGCACACCCCGGCCGGCGCGCGGATCACGGTACGGGTGGACGTCGCGGCGCCCGGCGGCCTCGGTCCCGCCGTGGCCGCCGCGGGGGACCCGCTGCCGTCGGTGGTTCCCGCGGCGCTGGTCGAGGTGGCGGACACCGGGCCCGGGGTGCCCGTCGAGCACGCCCCGTACGTCTTCGAGCGCCTCTACCGCGCCGACACGGCCCGCTCGCGCGACGGCCGGGGCGACGGTGGGAGCGGCGGCGGGAGCGGGCTCGGGTTGTCGATCGTCGCGGCCCTCGCCGGGGCGCACGGCGGGCGTGTGGACCTGGCGGCGGACCGGCCGGGGGCGGTGTTCCGGCTGCTCCTGCCCCTGCGGAACGCGGACCTCGCGGTGGGATCGGTAGAACCCGAAGTGATTACCAGCGGGCTTTGAGGTTCGGCGGAGGGTCCCCTGACTCTGCGGGGCCAGCCTCCTTCTCGTCGTACGGGAACCGCCCGTGCGGGACATCGACGAGAAGGGGCGACGATGCGCAGGAGGTTGCGGGCCCGAGTGCTCGCCACACCCGCCGCCGTACTGCTCGCGGCCGGGCTGCTGGCCGGTTGCAGCGGGGGCGGTGACGACGGCGGGCCGGAGGTCGCGTCGGTCGGCGAGTCGCAGAGCGAGTCCGGTTCCGACAGTGCGGACCAGGCCGCGGACGGGAGCGAGGTCGAGCAGGCGCAGGAGTTCGTGGACTGCCTGCGGGACCAGGGGCTGGAGGTCGAGGACCCCGATCCGGCGACGGGCGAGCTGAACATGCAGGGCTTCGCCCAGGGCGACATCGACCGCGACACGCTCACCAAGGCCATGGAGGCCTGCGGGGACAAGGCGCCGCAGTCCCTCCAGGACCGGGCGGGCCAGGAGCCGGACCCCGAGCAGATGCAGGAGTTCGCGCAGTGCATGCGGGACAACGACGTCGACATGGCCGACCCCGGTCCGGAGGGCTTCGACCCGGGGGCCATGCCCACCGGGGACCCCGACTTCGAAACGGCGTTGGACGCCTGCCGCGACCAGCTCGGCTTCGGCGGCGGCAACGGCAACGAGGAGGAGACGGGGTGAGCGTGAACGGTCAGAAGGCCACGGCCGTCGCCGCCGAATCGGCGGGTGGTCCGGAGGGGGCCAGTGTCGTCGTACCGGCCGACAGGTCCGAGGGGGCTGCCGCCCTCGCACCGGCCGAGTCCGGCGAGGTTGCCGCCGTCGAGTCGGCCACGTCGGAAGCGTCCCTCGTCGCTGAGGAGCCTCCAGCCGCGCCAGCCCGCCGACGGCGCCGTCCCCTCCGTATCGCCCTCGCCGTGCTCGCGGCGGTGGCCGTCACCGCGGCTGCCGTGGCCGCGGCGACCGGGGTGTTCGGCGGTACGGAGGACGGGGCCACGGCTTCGGATGCGGCGTCCGGGCCCCCGAAGACCGCCGAGGTGAAGCAGACCAGCCTCACCCGCAGCGAAACGCTCGACGGCACCCTCGGCTACGGCGAGGCCACCCCCGCGCAGGCCTCCGGACAGGGCGTCGTCACCTGGCTGCCCGGCGAGGGCGACACCGTCGAGCGCGGGGAGCCCGTCTACCGGGCCGACGAGAAGAAGGTGCCGCTGCTGTACGGGGCGACGCCGCTGTACCGACCGCTCGAAGCCGGGGCCGAGGGCAGGGACGTGGAACTCCTCGAGAAGAACCTCTCCGCGCTCGGCTACGGCGGCTTCACCGTCGACGACGCGTACACGGCGGGCACCGCCGACGCCGTACGCGACTGGCAGGAGGACCTGGGCCGCGAGGAGACCGGCACGGTTCAGCCGGGCGACGCGGTGGTCGCCCCGGGAGCGCGGCGCGTCACCGAGGTGCAGGCCGCCCTGGGCGCTCCGCCGAACGGTGCGGTCCTGACCTGGACCGGCACCGAACGGACCGTCACCGTTCAACTCGCCGTCAAGGACGAGGACCTGGTCTCCGGGGAAGGGGCGCGGGCAACGGTCACGCTGCCCGACGGCAGTACCGCCGAGGCGAAGGTGGCCGAGGTCGGCACGGCGGTGACCGCGGAGCCCGCGCAGGAGGGCGAGGCCCAGCAGCAGAGCGGCGAGGACGCCACGCTGCCCGTCACGCTGACCGTCGAGGACCAGAGGAAGCTGGGCCGCTACCAGGCCGCCCCCGTCGACGTCGCCTTCGAGGCGGAGACCCGCGAGGACGTGCTGGCGGTGCCCGTCGAGGCGCTGGTCGCGCTGCGCGAGGGCGGCTACGCGGTGGAGGCCGTGCGGGCGGACGGCACGCAGTATCTGCCCGTGAAGCTCGGCATGTTCTCCGACGGCCTTGTCGAGGTGTCGGGCCAGGGAGTCACGGCCGGTCTCAAGGTCGGGGTGCCCAAGTGACGTATCCCATCGTCGAGTTGGGCGACGTCACCAAGACGTACGGCGACGTGGCCGCGCTGGACGGGGCCGACCTGGTCGTGCGGCGCGGTGAACTCCTCGCCGTCGTCGGCCCGTCGGGCTCCGGCAAGTCCACGCTGCTGCACATCATGGGCACCCTGGACCGCCCGACCTCCGGGACCGTCGGCATCGACGGCCACGATGTCGCCCGGCTGAGCGACCGCGAACTGTCGGCGCTGCGGGCCCGCACGATCGGGTTCGTCTTCCAGCAGTTCCATCTGGCCCGCGGAGTACCGGCGTTGGACAGCGTGGCCGACGGCCTGCTCTACAGCGGCCGCCCGCGGGCCGAGCGCAGGCGGCTCGCGCAACGGGCCCTGGTCCGGGTCGGTCTCGGCCACCGCCTCGGCCACGAGCCGCATCAGCTGTCGGGCGGCGAGAAGCAGCGGGTCGCCCTGGCCCGCGCGGTCGTCGGCGACCCGCCTCTCCTCCTGGCCGACGAACCCACCGGCGCCCTCGACTCCCGCTCCGGCGCGGTCGTCATGGCCCTCCTGCGCGAACTCAACCGCGCCGGCACCACGGTGGTCGTCATCACCCACGACCGGGACATCGCGGCCTCCCTGCCCCGCGAGGTACGCGTACGGGACGGCCGTATCGAGCACGATGCGGCCGTTCACCACGGGGAGGTACGGGTATGAGCGCCACGCTGGTACGGGCCCCGAAGCCCCCCGTGCGATCGCCCCGGC
>NZ_JAAKZY010000273.1 GCF_011045015.1 Streptomyces scabichelini
GTCCGGGACGAGCGGGGGAGGGCACGAGGGATCGGCAGGAGGCGGACGCGGGAACGGAACCACGACGGCACCCGCACCCGCACGCGCCGAGGCGGCCTGGTCGCGCGGGCGGACCGCCGGAACCGTGGTGCTCGCGGCGCTCCTGTGCGGGCTCGCCCTCGCGGTGCTCGCCGCCCTGGCCGGTGGGCCCCTCGGGGTGGCGGCACTGGCCGACTTCGGCCCGGTCTGGTGGCAGACGGGGCCCGCGGCGGCGGGGTGGATCGCGCTGGTGGGGATGCCGGTGGCGCTGGGGCTGCGGGCGTGGCGTCTGCGGGAGCCGCGGGTACGGGACCCGCGGGTAGGGGGCCCGCAGGTAAGAGTCCCGCAGGTGCGGAAGCCGTGGGTGCGGAAGCCGTGGGTACGGAAGGCTCAGGAACGCGCATCGCGGTCACCGCGATCAGAGGAGCCACGGGTGTCCGGGCGGCCTGATACCGCGCCTGATGCCGCACTTGAGACCGCGCCTGAGACCGCGCCTGATGCCGTGGCCGATGCCGCGCCCAAGTCCGCGTCGAAGTTCTGGCCCAGCTGGGCACGGCTGCCCCGTCGGCACAGCCGGGAGACACCGGTCGCCGGCCCCGATGACACCGACTTCGAGCCGTACGACTTCCTGCCCCTCGACCCCGCCGCACCCTCGGGTCCCTTCGACTCCCTCTGGCACGACGGCGTCTCCCGCGAGCCCCTCTGGGCGCCCCTCAAGCAGGCATCCACGCCATCCGAGCGCACGGATCCCGAGCCGCCCGGCCCTGCTTGAGGGGCACTCGTAGCTGAACCCGCATCGGCGCCCGGCCGAGCGTCGGCTCAGTAGGCCGCGTCCAGCCTCGCCCGCTGGTCCGGTGTCAGTCGCAGGTCCAACGCCGCAAGGTTCTCGTTCAGCTGGGCCACCGAGGAGCAGCCGACCAGAGGGATCGACGGGATCTCGGCGTCGATCAGCCAGGAAAGGACCACCTGGTTGACGGTGGCGTCGGTTTCCTTGGCGACCGAGCGGAGTGCGTCCAGGCGGGCGGGGGTGCCCGCGTGGTCGAACTCGGGGCCGAGGGGCTTGTCCTCGCGGACGTAACTTCCCTTCAGCAGCGGGGAGTAGGCCACGAGTGTCAGCGAGGGCTCGGTGCGCAGGTAGCTGAGCAGGTCGCCGCCGGTCGCGCCCTGGTCGCCGTCCGGCGAGAGCTGGCCTGGCTGGTCCGCGCGCCTGCGCAGATAGCTGTGCTGGTACTGGAGGACCTCGTAGCCGGGCAGACCGGCCGCCGTGGCGAGGCTGCGGGCCCGTTCCAGGCGCCACGTCCAGTGGTTGCTCGCGCCGAGGAGGCCGACGGTGCCCTCCGCGACGAGTTCCGCGAAGGCCTCGACGGTCTCTCGCAGGGGCACGGTCGGGTCCTCGATGTGGGCGTACAGGAGGTCCAGCTTCGGTACGCCGAGCCGTTCGCGGCTGCCTTCCGCCGCGGCGCGGATGGCCTTGGCGGACAGGCCTTCGGGGTTGTCGATGTAGCCGGTGCCGGGGGCGAGCGGGCGTGCGCCCAGCTTCGTCGCGATGACGATCTCGTCGCCGATGCCGCGGCTGCGGCGCCAGCGGCCGAGGAGGGCCTCGCTTTCGCCGCCCTGGGTGCCGTTGACCCAGAACGCGTAGTTGTCGGAGGTGTCGATGAAGGTGCCGCCCGCTTCGACGTAGCGGTCGAGGATGGCGAACGAGGTCTCCTCGTCGGTGACGGTGCCGAACAGCATTGCGCCGAGGCTGAGGACGCTCACCTTGCGACGGGTCTTCGGGTCAGTGCCGATCGTGCGGTAGCGCATGCGGGTGTCCTCCCCTTCGGGGCCCGCCGAAATTGCGGGCACTGGGCGGGAGTATGGAAGTTGAAGTGCTCTTCAAGTCAATGGGGGGTCTGGTGCGGGTTCGTTGTGGCTGGTCGCGCCCACGCGGCGGAGCCGCAAATTGATACAGCCCCGCGCCCCTGGGTTCGTTGGGGGTGCGGGGTCGTGGGCCGGTGCGTCAGCCCGTCGCAGGGTGGGCATACGGCCCGGTGGTGGTACACGGTGCGGGTGGCCTGAGACCGAACCTACGCGACGGGCATACGACGCACCGACCCACGCCCCCTCCCGCCGGTGGGTGAGTGGCGGGTGCGTGGTGGCTTGGGGCTTCGGGGACGCGCCCCTTTAGGGGCGCGGGGAACTGCGCGACCAGCCGCGACGGCGCTGCAGCCGACAACGAACCCAAACCGCCCAGCCGCCGGAGGCCTCAGCTACGCGTTCCCAACACTCCCCGCAGCTCCTCTGGAAGGAGCTTGTCGCAGGACTGTTTTGCCGTGTTCGTCAGGGAGTCGTTCACGCACGTGTAGTAGTCGCGGTAGACGAGCTGGGCCGTGAAGCCGGCTGCGACTATGGCGAGGGCCAGTGATGCGGTGACCAGGCCGCTGATTGCCGCCGTGGTCTGGGGCCGGGCGCCGGAGCCGGACGGGGGCGCCGGGGTGTCCGGGTCCGGTGTGCGGGGCTTGGCGCGGAGGGCGCTGATCCCCCAGTACAGGGCCAGCGCACCGAGCAGCAGCGCGACGTACGGCCAGCTGAAGAGTGCGAAGAAGAAGGCCCACATGCCCGAGAGCAGCGCATAGCGTGCGCGGCGCTGGGCCGGGTCCGTCGGGTCCCAGCGGAGACTGGCATTGGGGCCGCCGGATCCTTCCGGGCCGCCCTGCCCGCCCTGCCCGCCGGGTTCGCCCGAGGAGCCGGGCCGGTCGCCGAAGCCGCCGCCCTGTGTGGGCCCCGGCTGCCGGTCGCTCCACTGGCTGCCCCATGGTGAGCGGTCGCCGTTGCCCTGTCCCTGACCGTCCGCGGGCCGCCGCGGCTGCCACGGACGGTCGGGCGTGCCCTCCGGGGGAGGGGCGAAGGGGTTGTCGTCCGAGGGGGCCGAGGGGCCCTGACCGCCCTGCGGTGACGAGGCGCCGTCCTCGGGGTTCTCGGGCCGCGCCGAACCGTTGCCCTCCGGCGCCGGGCCCTCACCCTCACGCGGCGGCGTGGCCGACGAGGACGAGTGCCGCTCACGCAGCAGAAACCCTTCACGGCCGCTTCCCTGCGCGGGCACGGTCCCGGACGGGTGGTCGGTCGCGAAGGACGGGACGAGCGCACCACGCCCCCCTCCCTGCGCGGCCCCCGAGGGGCCGGACGCGAAGGAGGGAAGGAGCTGGAGGAGTCGGAGGCTGCGGTCCGGCATCAGGTGTGCGTCTTCCCCTTGGTGAATCAGGTCTGGCGAGTCAGATCTGGCGAATCAGGTCGGTGGATCGGGTCGGTTGATCAGCTGGTGGATCGGGGCTGGTGGAACCAAATGGTGAAGCGTGCTGGTGGAGCGCGGGCGTCGTGTCCGAGTTTTGCACCCGTCCCTGGTCAACGTCCCGTGCGCTGGAGGCGTTCCCCTGCGCGATCGTGTTCCCCGGCGGATCCTCCCCAGACGCTACCTTCCGGCCACGCCCCCGTCCCATGAGGGCCGACCGCTGTGCCGGTATCGTTGCTGACGGTCGGCCGCTTCGTAGACTTCCCCGTATCAGGGGGCGTGAAGCATTCGTACGACCCTACAAACGCTCTCCCGAGAAAGGGCCCCGCCGTGGCCGCCAATCCTGTGGCCAAGCGCCTCGTCGTGCTGGTCTCCGGATCAGGTACGAACCTGCAGGCTCTCCTCGACGCGATCGCGACGCAGGGCAGGGCCGTCTACGGGGCCGAGATCGTCGCGGTCGGTGCCGACCGCGCGGGCGTCGAGGGCCTGGCGCGTGCCGAGCGCGCGGGCCTGCCCACCTTCGTGTGCCGCGTGAAGGACTACGCGACCAGGGACGAGTGGGACAGGGCGCTGACCGAGGCCACGGCGGCGTACGAGCCGGATCTCGTCGTCTCGGCCGGGTTCATGAAGATCGTGGGCAAGGAGTTCCTGGCCCGCTTCGGCGGCCGGTTCGTGAACACCCACCCTGCGCTGCTGCCCAGCTTCCCGGGAGCGCACGGCGTCCGCGACGCCCTCACGTACGGCGTGAAGGTCACCGGCTGCACCGTCCACTTCGTCGACGACGGCGTCGACACCGGCCCGATCATCGCTCAGGGCGTGGTCGAGGTCCGGGACGAGGACTACGAGGACGAGGGTGCCGCTCTCCATGAGCGCATCAAGGAAGTCGAACGAAGGCTGCTCGTCGATGTCGTGGGGCGGCTCGCCCGCCACGGCTATCGCATCGAGGGACGAAAGGTAGTTATCCCGTGACCGCCGAAGTGACCACGGAAGGTACGCAGCGCCCGATCAAGCGTGCGCTCATCAGCGTGTACGACAAGACCGGGCTCGAAGACCTCGCCCGCGGACTGCACGAGGCCGGTGTCGAGCTCGTCTCCACCGGCTCCACCGCCGCGAAGATCGCCACCGCCGGGATCCCGGTCACCAAGGTCGAGGAACTCACCGGGTTCCCCGAGTGCCTGGACGGTCGCGTCAAGACGCTGCACCCGCGCGTGCACGCCGGGATCCTGGCCGATCTGCGGCTCGAGGACCACCGGCGGCAGCTCGACGAGCTGGGCGTCGAGCCGTTCGAGCTCGTCGTGTGCAACCTCTACCCCTTCGCGCAGACCGTCGCCTCCGGCGCCTCGCCCGACGAGTGCGTCGAGCAGATCGACATCGGCGGACCCTCCATGGTCCGGGCCGCCGCCAAGAACCACCCCTCGGTCGCGGTCGTCGTCAACCCCGACCGCTACGGCGACGTCCTCAAGGCGGCCGCGGACGGCGGCTTCGACCTCACCGCGCGCAAGCGGCTCGCCGCGGAGGCGTTCCGGCACACCGCCGAGTACGACGTGGCAGTCGCGGGCTGGTTCGCCGGCGATTACGCCGGTGACGGTGGCGAGTTCCCGGGCTTCATCGGCGTCACGTACGAGCGCAAGAACGTACTGCGGTACGGCGAGAACCCGCACCAGCCCGCCGCGCTGTACACAGGCGGCTGCGGCGGTCTCGCCGAGGCCGAGCAGCTGCACGGCAAGGAGATGTCGTACAACAACTACACGGACACCGACGCAGCGCGCCGGGCCGCGTACGACCACACCGAGCCCTGTGTCGCGATCATCAAGCACGCCAACCCGTGCGGCATCGCGATCGGCGCGGACGTCGCCGAGGCGCATCGCAAGGCGCACGCCTGCGACCCGCTGTCCGCCTTCGGCGGTGTGATCGCCGTCAACCGTCCGGTGTCCGTGGCGATGGCCGAGCAGGTCGCCGAGATCTTCACCGAGGTCATCGTCGCCCCGGACTACGAGGACGGCGCGGTCGAGGTCCTGGCCCGGAAAAAGAACATCCGCGTCCTTCGCTGCCCCGAAGGCCCGCAACCTCCGGCCGAGTTCAAGCCGATCGACGGTGGCGGTCTCGCCCAGGTCAAGGACGTACTCCAGGCCGAGGGCGACGACCCCGCCAACTGGACGCTCGCCACCGGCGAGGCCCTGTCCGCCGACGAGCTGGCGGACCTCGCCTTCGCCTGGCGGGCCTGCCGTGCCGTGAAGTCCAACGCCATCCTGCTCGCCAAGGACGGGGCTTCGGTCGGCGTGGGGATGGGGCAGGTGAACCGGGTCGACTCCGCCAAGCTGGCGGTGGAGCGGGCGGGTGCCGAGCGCGCTCAGGGTTCGTACGCCGCCTCCGACGCGTTCTTCCCCTTCCCCGACGGTCTGGAGATCCTGACGGCCGCCGGGGTCAAGGCCGTGGTCCAGCCCGGCGGTTCGGTCCGCGACGAGCTGGTCGTCGAGGCCGCGCAGAAGGCCGGCATCACGATGTACCTCACGGGGACGCGGCACTTCTTCCACTGACCGGAAGTCTTCCGCCAACCGAAAGCAAGTAAAGACGCAAGGACGCAAGGACGGCCCGCCGGTGGTGCACCGGCGGGCCGTCGTCGTCCGTCGTCCCGTCTGCCGTTACGTCGAACTGCGCAGCGCCGCCCAGGTGTTGGGGCCGACATCGCCGTCGACGCTCAGTCCCTTGTCGCTCTGGAACAGCTTGACCGCGGACAGGGTGTCCTCGCCGAACTGACCGTCCACCCCCGCGCGCCCGATGCTGTATCCGCGGTTGGACAGCATGCACTGCACCTGCACCACCCGCTGGTTCTTGTCGCCGAACTGCGTGAGCTCGGTGCCGGAGTAGTACGTGCACTGGGAGATCCACGGCGGTGTGGCCGGTTCGGCCGTGCTCTTCGTCGGGGAGGGGCGAGGGGCGGTGCCGCCACCGTTCTCCCCGCCGGTCCCGCCGGTCCCGCCGGTCCCGCCGGTCCCGCCGGCCCCGCCGGGCGTGCCCGTCGCGGTCTCCGTGGGGGTGGTGTCCTCAGCACCGCCCGTGCCGCCCCCGTCAGCGGCTTCGGCTTCTCCTCCGGAGGAGTCGTCCTCCTTGTCTTTCTGCTCCTCGCCTGTCCCGTCATCCTTCTCCTTGCTGGGAGAGGGGGAAGCGGAGGAACTGGGCAGCGGTGCCCTCGCCTTGTCGTCGGGGGTGCTGGTCCCGGTGGCCGGAGGCGACGAGGAGGCCGTGTCCTCGGAGGCCGGCCGGGTGAGCAGGAACGCGCTCACGGCGACGGCACACACGGCGAGGCCCGTGGCGACGGCGAAGTACACCTTCTTCCGGCCGCGCGGTGCGGGGGCGGTGGGCGGACCGTACTGCCCCGGCGGCGTCGGAGGGTCGTACGCCCCCGGTGGGGTCTGTGATCCCGGACCGTACGGCGGTGTCTGTGGTCCCGGACCGTACGCACCCGGCGGCGTGGGCGGCCCGAAGCCCGGACCCGGAGCGGGCGAGGCCACCCGCTGCGTAGGCGTGCGTAAATGCCCGGTCTGCTGGACGGAGGCGTGCCGCAGCACCTCGCAGGCCTGGCGCCGGGCGAGCAGCCGGGAGCCGAGCGGCGCCTGCCAAGAGGGCGGCGAGGAACTGCTGTCGCCGTACGCATCGGCCGCCTCGACCAACTCGCGCGGGCTCGGCCGCCCGCCGGGATCCTTGGCCAGGCAGGTGTCGAGCAGGTCGGCCAACGCGGCGTCCATGGCTTCGAGTTCGCGCATGATCTCCGCGTTGGGCTCCTCGTACGCCACGCGGTGCAGTACGTCCACACCGGTGCCGTCACCGAACGGGGCGTGCCCCGTCGCGGCGTACACGAGGGTGCTCGCGAGTGAGAACACGTCCGAGGCGGTGTCGCAGCGGCCCTCCCTGAGGTACTCGGGCGACATGAAGGAGGGGGTGCCGACCCTGTTGCCCGTGCCCGTGATCGCGCTGCTGTCCGCGGCCTGCGAGATGCCGAAGTCGATGACGTGGGCGCCCTGTTCGGACAGGATCACGTTGGACGGCTTGAGGTCCCGGTGCACGATCCCGGCGGTGGCCAGCGCCGACAGGGCCCGCCCGAGCTCGGCCACGAGACGCCATGCTCCGGGCGGTTCCAGTACGCCGCACTCCTTGACGGCGTCCGTGAGGTTGAGGCCGGGCAGATACCGGGTGGCCATCCACAGCAGCTCGTCCTGGAACCCGGTGCCCAGCAGCTCCGGCGCGTCCGGCGGTCCGACCCGGGCGTGCACGGCCGCCTCGCGCTCGAACCGCCGCCGGAAGTCGGCGTCCTCGGCGTACTCGGGCCTGATCACCTTGACCGCGGCGAGCCCGGGGCCGTCGTCGACGGGACGCGCCAGAAAGACCCGGCCCATCCCACCGCTGCCGAGCCGCCCGAGCGGTACGTACGGGCCGATCTGCCCCGGATCCGCGGACTGCAGCGGGGTCGCGCCGGCCTGCTCCAGCGCGGCGTTCCCGGTCGCCGGAGAGTACGGCGACACAGGCCGCTGGTCTGACATGGGTCCCCCGGGTGGTCTTCCTTCACAACGTGCCGTCGTGCCACAGCAGTCGATCCGAGGCTACCGCGACCGACACCGGGGCCGTGGGGCAAACCTGGGCACACATGCGTGCGGCGGTCTCCGGCCCTCCCCCGAAGGAGCCGGAGACCGCCGCGGTCATGTGGTCGTCAGCAGGTGGGCAGTCCCGGGATGCGCTCGTAGTCACCGCCGCCGGAGACCTTGTTCGCGGGGAACCAGCCCCAGCCACCGTGCGAAGAACCGGTGTCGCCCTGGGTGTAGAGCCACCAGTCGTTCTTGGCGCCGTTCACAGGCGGGTTCGGGAAGTCCGGCACCTTTCGCTGGCAGGCGAACCAGTTGTCGCCCGCGTACAGATGGCCGACGACCTTGTTGGCATACCAGAGATCGGCGCTCTGGTAGTTGTGGCAGTACTTCGTCGCGTAGCTGCGGCCGTCCACGTCGGTCTTGGTGCCGGCGTTTCCCCAGCAGCCGTTCGGTGCCGCCGACGCGGTCGCCGGTGTCAGGGCGACGGCGCCCGCCGCCAGTACCGCGGCCGCGCCGAGCGAAGCGAGAGTGCGCTTCATGATGGGTGTCCCTCCTGGTCCTGCCACCCCCGTAGGTGGACGCCTCCACTGTGGCGCGGACCGGACCCCACCGGTACCTCGGAAGTCTCAGGGTCACTTCTTCCCGGGCGGGGTGTACTCCTTGAGGTAGTGAGCGACGCGGTCGGCGTAGTCGCGGTACTTCGGGGGGACCCCGCCCGCGTCGTTCACGACCCGGTACGACGTCCGGTACCCGAGGGCGGTCAGCACCCGGCGGTCGCCGGACAGTTCCGCCTTCAGGCGCGGCTCGATGAAACACAGGTAGCGGCCCATGGCAGGGATGGACTCGGCGGGGGAGAAGGGCGGCCTCGGGGTCTCCTTCGCGGGAACGCCGTCGGCGCGGATCCACCAGCGCAGTACGCTCGGGGTCCAGCGGGCGATGCCGTACTCGCCCTCACCCGTGCCCGGATCGGCGAGATCGGGGTCGAAGTCGCTCTCCGCCTTCAGCATCGCCGCGATGAGCGCGGGCGTGACCTCCTCCCGCACGCAGTCGTGCGCGGAGTCCACGATCAACTGGCGGTACGCGACGGGAACCCCTTTGTCCGTACGGAGTTCGCTCTTCCCGTACGTCGCCGCGGTGACTTTCCTCGTCTCAGGGGCGGTGCCCTCGTCGTCGGTCCAGGCGTTCACGCCGTATGCGAGGGCCGCGACCGCGACGGTGGCCGCCGTGGCGCCCACGACCGCGGTACGGCGACGCCTCCGCAGCCGCCACAGCACCGGCCGCGGCGAGGGCTTCGCCCCGGCCGCCGCCTCCACCCTCCGCAGAAGCGCCTCCCCGGTGACCCGTTCCTCGTGCGTGCGGGCGAGACAGTCACGGACGATCTCCCGCCAGGCATCCGGGAGTTCGGGGGACAGACGGAGTTCGTCGCTGCCCCGCGCGTACGCCACGGCCGCGTCCCGGCGGGTGGACGGAGTGCCGCCGGGCAGCGGGAAGGAGTCGGTGAGGACGAGGTGCGCGAGGACGCCGAAGGCCCAGATGTCGGCGGAGGGGCGGATCCGGCGGCCACGCTCGCCGATCTCGGACCAGAGCAGTTCGGGCGGGGTGTAGTCGGGCGTGGAGAAGGCGGGCGTGTAGGCGTGGGTGCCCTCCAGTTCGGCGGCCATGTTGAAGTCGGCGAGGCGGGCCGAACCGTCCTTCATCAGCAGGACGTTGGCGGGCTTGAGGTCGCCGTGCACCCAGCCCGCCCGGTGCAACTGGGCAAGACCCTCGCAGACCTGGGCGAGAAGGACCGGCCCGTGCGGCGGGCGCGGGGTGCGGGCGAGCAGCGCGGCCAGGGAGGAATCCGCCCTCTCCAGTACGAGGACGGTGGCACCGTCGAGGCCGGGACGGTCCGGGTCGTCCACCGTCAGCGTCTCGTACATCCGGATGAGGCGCGGGCGCCGGAGCCTGCGGTGCAACTCCACTTCCCGCTCGGCCAGTTCGCGCAGATGGGTGAGCTGGCGGGGGGTGCCGGTGCCGGTGGGGAGGAACTTGAGCGCGGCGGTCCTCGGGGCGTCCGGTCCGCCATCGGTTCTGCGCCCCTCGTACACGCTCCCGAAGGCCCCCGTGGCGATCGGCTCCCGCACCTCCCAGGGGCCCACCCGGTACCCCTTGGGCACCGGTACGGCGTACGCGTCGGTCACCGCACCGCCCTGCTGCCGGGCGGGGCGGTGAGAAGGACGAGATCGTCCTCGCGTACGAGGTCGAAGCGCAGCGCGAGGGAGACCAGGGACTCCTTCTTGCCGTTGAGGCGCGGGCCCGGATCCGCCGTGTCGGGGCCGGGCTTGAGGCGCAGCTTCACCGCGAGGTAGTCGATGTTCCAGTGCACGGCGGCCGGGCTCGCGGCCGGCCAGCAGGGGCGCAGCCGCTCCACGACCTGGTCGACGGTGGGCAGCGGGGCATGCGGTGCGCCGCGCAGACGGGGCTCGCACAGGGCGGTGAGGACCGCGAAGTACCGCTTGGTGCGGTCGACGGAGAAGGCGGGCGCGGTGGTCGCGCCGTCGAGTCCGCCCGATGCGTTCAGGTAGTCGTGGCGGGGCGCCCACACCTCGATGGGCAGCAGGTCGCCTGCCGCCGGGAGCACGATCCGGGAGAACTCGAAGGGGACCGGCGCGTCCAGGCGGCCGGGGCCGACCTTGATGTGCTCGCCCGCGCCCTCCGGGTTCTCCACGACGTACGTCTGGTGGGCGGAGAGGTTGCTCAGTATCCAGAAGGCGCCCTGCGCCGTGATCTCACCGGCTTTACGGGAGACGCCCTCGTGTGCGATCGCAAGTCCGTTGCCGGCCTCGGACCGGCCGAAGGCGAGACGTTCGCCGGGCGCGAGCCGGATCTGGTTCCCGCCGCCGTCATCCTTCGTCGTGCGTGGGGGCACCACGATGATGCTGTACAAGGTCGCTCTCCCCGTCCCGTGCGCAGCTGTGGGACCAGGGTAGAGGGACGTGCCAGGGCCGTGTCCGCCCTTTACGGGTGGAACACGGCCCTTGACATGAATGGCGGGAAGACATCCCTCACGCCCATACGGCGTCGCTCAGTGCGTGCGGATCACGATCGACGAGCACACCTTGTCGGCGAACGTCTGCTTCTTGGCGTCCCACGCCGGCCAGATCCAGCCGAGGTAGCAGGGCAGGCTGTCCAGGATGTGGGCCAGGCGGCGGACGAACGCCATGCCGACGCCGAGGGGCTGGCCGTCGATCTCCCGGACCAGCCGGATGTTCAGCGCCTTCTTGCCGACCGTCTGGCCGGTGCGGCCCTCCATGATCAGCTGCCAGATCGCGAGGCCGATGAAGGCGACGCCGCCCAGCGCCATCAGTATCGGGGCGTCCTGGCCCAGGAGAATGAGGGCATAGGGGACCGCGAACACCAGGCCGTCGACCAGGACGCCGAGGAAGCGCTGACCCCAGTTCGCGTACGGCGGCTGGGCTCCGTAACCCGGCTGCTGCGGGTAGCCGTAGCCGGGCTGCTGGCCCTGCTGCGGGTAACCGGGGTAACCGCCCTGCTGCGGGCTGCCGTAGCCCTGCTGCGGCGGAACACCCTGCGGGGCCTGCGGGTAGCCGTAACCCGGCTGGCCGCCCTGCGGGGTTTGGGGAGGGTAGCCGGGCTGCTGGCCCTGCGGCGGACCGTAGGGGTTGTTCGGGTCGCCAAAGCTCATGGCGTCTTTCCTCCGTTGTGGTGCGGGGACGACGCGGCACATTACGGAGGAAGGTTTCGACAGATGCGGTTCGTCCCCCCGGCACTGCCCGCGGCACTGTGCGGCTCATCGTCCTTAACACGCCACTTATTTGTCCAGCCGGATTGTGTATGAGTTGTGCAAGTGCAACATCACTGATCTTGAGCGGATCCGCAGGGACGGGCGCCGGTGAGGTCGTGGGGAGGCCTTGGGGCGACCTGATTGGAACCAGGGCCCGGTCATCCGCGAGGATGGGGACATGACCGCCCAGATTCTCGATGGCAAGGCCACCGCAGCCGCGATCAAGTCCGATCTGACCGTCCGCGTGGCGGCCCTGAAGGAGAAGGGCGTCACGCCCGGCCTCGGAACCGTCCTGGTGGGTGACGACCCCGGCAGCCAGAAGTACGTCGCGGGCAAGCACCGCGACTGCGCCGAGGTCGGCATCGCCTCCATCCAGCGGGAGTTGCCCGCGACCGCCACGCAGGAGGAGATCGAGGCGGTCGTCCGCGAGCTCAACGAGGACCCCGCCTGCACGGGTTACATCGTCCAGCTGCCCTTGCCGAAGGGCATCGACGAGAACCGCATCCTGGAGCTGATGGACCCGGACAAGGACGCGGACGGGCTGCATCCGATGAACCTCGGCCGTCTGGTCCTCAACGAACCGGCGCCGCTGCCCTGCACGCCGAACGGTGTCCTCACCCTCCTGCGCCGGTACGGCGTGGAGATCAAGGGCGCCGAGGTCGTGGTCGTCGGCCGGGGCGTGACCATCGGCCGCCCGATGCCGCTGCTGCTCACGCGGCGCAGCGAGAACGCGACGGTGACGCAGTGCCACACCGGCACGCGCGACCTGGCCTCGCACCTCCGCCGGGCGGACATCATCGTCGCCGCGGCGGGCTCCGCCCACCTGATCCGCCCCGAGGACGTGAAGCCGGGCGCCGCGGTCCTCGACGTCGGCGTCTCCCGCAGCGCCGAGGGCAAGATCGTCGGCGACGTCCACCCCGGCGTCGCCGAGGTCGCCGCCTGGATCTCCCCGAACCCCGGCGGAGTCGGCCCCATGACCCGGGCCCAGCTCCTCGTCAACGTGGTCGAGGCGGCGGAACGCAGTGTCGACTGAGGGCGCGGCTGAGGAACGGGGCACCACGTCGTCGCCCGAGCCACCCGAGTCACCCGAGCCACCCGAGGCGGCGCGAGCACGGGGCACGGAGCCGGGGGCCTCGGGTGGCTCGGGT
>NZ_JAAKZY010000274.1 GCF_011045015.1 Streptomyces scabichelini
GGCGGATCCCGGGGATGTGCTGCGGGCGCGGGTGTGGCGCATCAACTGGGAAGGGCGGTTGCCGTGAACAGGGAAGCCGTGGGCGGCGGTTACGGGGGTGACTGGGGTATGTGGGCCGGCAGTCGACAGTCCGGCAGGATCCCGTGCCACCACGCCGAGTTGCCGGGACTAAAATCACGGGTGACTGCACGACAGCCGCGCCTGTGTGACCAGGGATGCGGTGACTATCGCGCGAGGGAATCGTGACACCGTCGGCATCGCATCGAGGCAGGGGACCACTGGCCGAGTATCTGAGCGCCCGGCGCTCGCGGGTGCGGCCTGAGCAACACGACTTTGTCCGTGGGGGGCAACGGCAGGTGCCCGGCCTGCGTCGGGACGAGGTCGCGATTCTTGCCGACATCAGCACTGACTACTACACCAGGCTCGAGCAAGGGCGAGAGCGCCGTCCGTCACGGAAAGTCACCGTCGGGATCGGACGAGCTCTCGCACTGGACGAAGAAGAGGTTCAGTACCTGCTCCGGCTGGCATCGCTCGACGAGCCGGAGCCACGCCCGGCAACGCCTCCCAACCTCTCCCACACGCAGCACATGCTGGACGCCCTGCACGTGCCGGCCCTGCTGTCCGGCGCAACGGACATCGTCGCTTCGAACAAGCAGGCTGACGCCCTGTTCGAGAGCCTGCACCCACGAGACAACCTTGTGCACATGGTCTTCGGTTCGCCGGCCGCCAAGGACTTCTTTCTGGACTGGAGCGAACTGGCGGTCAAAGCAGTTGGCTGCCTGCGTATGTTCGCCGATCACTACGTGAAGATCGCTGAGCTTGCCGACCATCTGATGCATGAGGATGAGGATTTTGCCCGGCTGTGGGCCGAGCACGACGTCGGACGGGATTTCTCGATGTCGATGCGTGTCCGGCACCCGAAAGTGGGTGAGATCTGTCTGGCTCAGCAGATCCTGGACATTCCCGGCGTCGACGACAATGTCGTACTCATCTTCTCCCCGGCCGATGCGCCAACGGCCGAAGCCGTCGCAGAACTCACCTAGAAACGAACGGCGTGCGAACGGTCAAGTGAGTGCAGGGCCGATGAGGCGAATCGACTCGGTGAGCTCGTCTTCAGAACGCACCGGAAGGTGCGGGATGGCCGGCGCATCTGTGATCGCCGACCAGTCGTAGGTCTGCGTGACCTTCGTGCGATTGTCGCCCAGAGGCTCCAAACGCCACACATAGCGATGTCCGAGCGGCCTTTCTCCAGGTCGGCCCGGCGCCCAGCCGACGGCCCGCCCGGGTTCGCAGACGACGACATGGTTCTCGATGATGTAGTCGCCGAACATGTCGTTGTGCATCGCCATGACGAAGCTGTCGCCGACCGCGGTGATGGCGTTGTCCGTCTTATGGCCACGGATTGTGCCGCTGGCGTCGATCTCGCGGTGTCGGGAGGGATCGGCAAGCAGCTCGAACACCGTGTCCGCAGCCGCTTCGACGACTTCGGAGACGGTGATGCTGGTCTGGCCCGCGTGGCTGACCGGGTCGAGGTAGAACCGTGCCCAGTTGATACGGCCGTCCCGCTCCGTAACGATGACAGGGCCGCGCAGCAGGGTCGGCTCATTCTTGGGGTTCGTGCCACGCATCTCCCACTCCGACCAGATCTCCTCGCCGTCGCGAACGCTGCGCAGGATCTCGGCGCGGAGGTCGGGCAGTTGGCCGAACATACCGGTCCAGGTCTGCTGAACCTTCTCGTTGCCCACGAAACTCTCATGTGGCCGTAGCGGACGCTCCAGCGCATAGTCGTCGGTGAAACACGCCGCAACCTGCTGCGGCTCGTGCGAGTTGATGGCATCGCGCAACGCTTCAAGGACCTGCTCGGTCATAGTAATGACTCCCTTTCTCGCCACTGTCGATCCAACAGCGATCGTTCCGCTGTTGGACGAACAGTCTGCGACGCAAGGCGCCACTCGGGGCTAGGAGAAGGTCTCCTACCCCTGCCTGAACCCGCCGGACTGATCCGGGCGCTACAGGTTCCCCATCGGCTCGATGTCGACCTTCACCGGTGTGCCCCAGATGCGCAGGACCTCGTAGTCGGTGAACTCGTGGACCAGGCGGTAGGCCATGCCGGGGTGGGGGGCCCGGCGCTGGGCGGCGAGGTACAGCTCGGCTTCCTGCTTGTCGCGGCGGGGTGTGCCGCAGAGCTGCCAGACCTGGCCGGTCCACATCTCGGGGAGCCAGCGCTGCTGGGGCTGGGGGCGGTCGCCTCGTACGCCGTACCGGGACTTCGTACGCTCCACGATGTCCGGCGCGGCCGGGCGGCCCTGCGAAAACGAGTCGTTGACCTTCGAGCGGCGGGCGACGCGGCGACGCGTCTCGCACAGCAGGCACAGGTCGGGGGCGTCCTCGTCGACCGGGCCCGTGGGGTGCTCGGCGCAGCGCGTGGTGGGCTTCGCCGTGGTGACGGTCTCCTCCAGGAGGTCCAGGGCCCGCTTCAGATCGGCCTTGACCTCGTGCAGCTTCGCGTCGGGCGTATCGGAGGACAACGCGTCGCCGTGTTCGCCGAGCACCCGCAGGGCGCGGCCCAGGGCGGTCAATTGCGCGTGGTTCACGGTGTGGGTACCCCTTCCTGTCGGCCCACCTAGACTCCCACGCCCCACTGACAATCCAGTTCCGCCCGCATCCGCTCGCACACGTGGGCCACAGCCTCCTCGTCCGGTACGGCCCCCGCGTCGAACATGGCCGTCTGCAAGGCGGGCCCGTGGACCCCGTACCGCTCGATGTCGTCCCTCAGCGCGGGCTGTACCACGAAGTGGATGTGGCCCGGGACGGCGCCCGCGTGGGACCAGAGGCAGACGTAGACCTGCTCGGGCCGCATCACGGCGGTGACGGCGGCGCTGACCCGTCGAAGGAGAGGGCCGAGTTCGGCGGACTCGTCCGGTGTCAGAGCGGCCACGTGAAGGACGTGCCGGAGGGGTTTGACGACCAGCGTGCCGAGGGCCAGCGGGCCCACGCAGTGCTCGACGACCCACAGGCCGGTGCGGTGGATCGTCCCGCCCGGCAGGGGCTCGGTCCCGGCGGCGAGCCGGCACGCCAGGCAGGCCGTGCAGGTCTGGTCGGGGCCCGGGTGGTCGGGGTGGTCGCGGCTCGGACGTGCGGTCACTGGCCTGGCTCCTCGGAGGTCAGCGGGCTGCCGCAGCCGCTGCCAGCGCCGCGCGCAGGTGGCCCTCGCTCTCCTCCAGGAGGCGGGCCGCCGTCGGGCCGTCCACGTTGCCCAGGATCGTGAGGATCGCGTTCTTCACCTCGCCGTCGGTCGCGGCGAGGGCCGCCTCGATCTCGTTGTCGGAGGCGCCCGTGGCCAGCGCGACGATACGACGCGAACGAGCCCGGAGTTTGTCGTTCGAGGCCCGTACGTCGACCATCAGGTTCCCGTACGTCTTGCCCAGCCGGATCATCGTGATCGTAGAGAGCATGTTGAGGACCAGTTTCTGCGCCGTGCCCGCCTTCAGGCGTGTCGAGCCGGTCAGCAGCTCGGGGCCCACGACGACCTCGATCCCGTGGTCGGCGGCCGCGGCGAGCGCGCTGTCCGCGTTGCAGGACAGGCCGATGGTCAGGGCGCCGAGTGCCCGCGCGTGTTCCACCGCGCCGATCGCGTACGGCGTACGGCCCGAGGCGGAGATGCCGACCACCGTGTCGTCGGCGGTGATGCCCAGGACGTCCAGGTCCTCGGCCGCCAGCTCCTTGGAGTCCTCGGCGCCCTCGATCGAGTTGACCGTGGCGCTCGGGCCACCCGCGATCAGGCCGACGACCTCGGACGGGTCCGTGTTGAAGGTGGGCGGACACTCGGACGCGTCGAGAACGCCGAGGCGGCCGGCGGTGCCCGCGCCCGCGTAGACCAGCCGGCCGCCGCGCGCCATACGGTCCGCGGCGGCGTCGATCGCGGCGGCGATACGCGGCAGCTGCGCCGCGACGGCGGCCGGAACGGTGGTGTCCTCACCGTTCATGATCTCCGCGATCTCGAGTGTGGGGAGTCGGTCGATCTCGGCGAACTCGGGGCGGAACGCCTCGGTGGTCAGGGTCTCCAACTCCTCCCGCAGGTCACGGTGGTTGGAGGAGGCGTCGGCGGTGGAGGTCATGTGGGGCTGCTCTTTCCGGGGGTGGTTCTCTGGTTCTCCGGGTCGGTGTAGCGCCCCTTCAGGGGCGCGGGGAACTGCGCGACCAGCCACGTACGGCCCGCAGCGTACAGACGGCCTGTGGTTCACCGCGCTCCCCGCGGAGCGGAAGCGTGGCGGTGCGCCAGCGCCTCGTACGAAGCGGCCAGCGCCGGCGCCGCCGTCTCGTACGTCCGCTGGGCGACCCCGACGAACAGGCAGTCCACGACGAGCAGTTGGCTCGTACGGGACGACATGGCCGCCGGCCGCAACTCGCTCTCGCGGGCCGTCGACGTGGTGAGGATGTGGTCCGCGTACTGCGTGACGGGCCCTTTCGGGCGACCGGTGATCGCTATGGTCGTCGCTCCGCGCTCGAAGGCGACGCGCAGCGGCTCGATGACGTCCCCGGTCGAACCGGAGTGCGTGATCGCGATCGCCACGTCCTTGGCGCGCAGCTGCACGGCGTTGGTGACCGCGAGGTGTGGGTCGCTGAACGCGTGGGCTATGAGGCCGATGCGCAGGAGTTTCTGGTGGAGGTCCTGGGCGACCAGTCCGGAGGCGCCGACTCCGTAGATATCTATGCGCCGGGCGGCGGCGAGCGCGGAGACGGCGGCGCCGAGCTGGACGGTGTCCAGACCGGCAGCGGTGTCGGCGAGGGTCTGCTGCTCGTCGTACGCCAGTTTCGCCACGACGTCCGCGATGGGGTCGTCGACCGCGATGTCGGCCGTGACGGCCGGGGCGCGGCCCGACTGCTGTTGCGCGGCGAGGCCGGCGAGGGCCAGGCGCAGGTCGCGGTAGCCGGGGTAGCCGAGGAGGCGGGCGGTGCGGACCACTGTCGCCTCGCTGGTGCCGGTTCGCTCCGCCAGGCCGGTGACGGTGAGGGCCGCGCAGCCGGCGGGGTCGCCGGCCACGGCCTCGGCGACCCGCTGCATGGAGCGGGTCATCGACGGGGCGAGGGTGCGGACCTTGGCTGCGAGGGCCGCCGGCGCGGGTGGGGCTTCGCCTGCGAAAATTTCCTTCACTTCGTGGGTCACCTTTGAAAGATATTTTCGGTGCGGGGATGGGTCAAGGGGGTGGTTCGGAGGGAGGTCGACTGCGGGTCGGTGGGGGCCGGTCGCGCAGTTCCCCGCGCCCCTTACGGGGCGCGGCCCTGGCGGCCGCGCAGGCCTGACGGCGGGCGGGCCTGACGGCGGGCGGGCCAGGTGGCGCGCGGGCCAGGTGGCGCGCGGGCTCGACGGCGCGCGGGCCTGACGGCGCGCGGGCCTGACGGCGCGCGGGCCTGACGGCGCGCGGGCCTGACGGTGCCGCGGGTCTGACGGGCGCGCAGGTGTTTGTGTGGTGGGCGCACAATGGGCGTATGGAAGACCCCGTATCCCCCTACCCCATCAGCCCCTTGGAGCAGGCGCTGCATGCGGCCCGTGCGCTCGTGCTCGCCGATCTCGTCGCGGGCGATGTCGCCGAGGCCGACGTCGTCTCGCTCGTCGAGGCGTCGGTGGTGCAGCGGCGCTGGTGGGTGGAGCAGTGGCCGGAGGGCGTCGAGTACGTGGCGGGACTGGTCGCGCAGGACGTACAGGACGCGCTGCTCGAACGGTACGGGCGCTGGCCGCTGTGCCCCGTCTGCGGCGCCGGCGACCCGCACGCCCTCGACGTCGAACCGGAACTCGGGCCCGATCCGCACTGGGTGTGCCACAAGGCGGGCGTGAAGGTCTCGGCGGTGGGCGCGCTCGGCTCGGCGACGGGAGAACCCGGCGGCGGCTCCGGCGGAACGCCCTCCTCGTGACGGTCTACATCGACCCGCCCGCCTGGCCGGGCCACGGCCGCATGTGGTCCCACCTGATCAGCGACGTCTCGTACGAGGAACTGCACGCGTTCGCCGCGGAGTTGGGCGTCCCGCGCCGGGCCTTCGAGCGGGACCACTACGACATCCCCTCGCATCGGTACACGGACGTCGTGAGCGCCGGAGCGGTCGAGGTCAGCAGCCGCGAGGTGGTGCGGCTGCTCCACGGGGCCGGGCTGCGCAGACGCAAGAGCGGTACGCAACCCCTCTGAGCGAGCCGAGCGAACGGCCTCAGCTTCTGCGGAGCTCGTACACGTACTGCTCCCCGTCCTCCCGCACCCGGGCGTACCCCGCACGCGACACCACGCCCTGGGAAGGGGCGTTGTCGCGGTCGACCTTCGCGCACAGCAGCTTCACGTCGTCGCGAGCCAGCGCCCACGTGGACAGCGCGCGCAGCGCCTCCGTGGCGTAGCCGTTGCCGCGGGCCGCTTCCTCCAGGTCGTAGCCGATCTCGGCGCGGCCCTCGTCGTCGGGTACGCCGTGGAAGCCCATGCCGCCGATGGCCCGGCCGTCCTCCCTGCGCACGAGGACGAACACGCCCCACTCCGGCCGGTGCGCTCCCGCCTCGTACGCCTTCGTGACGATCCCGGCGGAGAACCGCGTGTTCCCGCAAGGGCCGCCGTCGATCCACTCGAAGCCGCCCGTGCCACCGGCCTGCAGATCGGCGGCGGCAGCGGGCGTGATCCCTTGCAGGGTGAGCCGCTCGGCGGGGATGACGAGGTTGTTGTTCCAGCGCCACTCGGTGACGGGCGCGCGACCGGGCAGCTCACCGCGGCCGGTGGCCCACAGGAGCGTGCGCCAGTGGTCGGGTCCCGGCTGGACGTGCGGGAAGATCCGGGTGAGTACGTCCTCGCACAGCTCGGCCGGGGGCTCGTACGCGATGCCAAGACCCTCGGCGATGTCATGCGTGTGCAGGAGCACCTCGGCGATGCCCATCGCGGCGAAGCCCTCGCGGTTCGCGCTGCGGAAGGGGTACGGGTGGAAGGCTCGTGCCTCGCGCGGCGCGGTGCGGACGGCGGCGGCGAGCAGGGTGCCGGTCGCCTCGATCACGTCCAGGAGGTCGTCGGCGCTCTCGCACTCGTCGCAGTTGATGCGGAACGGTACGTACCGGTCGGTGGGGCGGCCGGCCAACTGCCCCGCGTACGCGATGAGATCCGACGCGATGTGCTCCGCCGTCCGGCGGCAACTCCAGTCGAGACGGCCCGCCTTGACGTCCCAGTCCCAGTCCCGCTCCCCGGCCGCTGCCCGCAGCACCGCCACGGCGCCCGCGACGGCTTCCTCCACCTGATCCCCGCCCATGTCTCGCATGACGGTGACGATAGGTGGTCGGCTCGCGGAACGGCACCGAATAACCGAGCAGCAGGTCCAGTCAATCGAGCAGCAGGTCCAGCTCGGCGCCGATGTTGTAGCGCGCCGTCGCCTCCCATTCCGCCGACCCGTGCGGTGTGCGGAACAGCCGTGGGAGGGCGAGGAGCTGGCGCAGGACCGTGGCGCGGCCCTCGCGGAAGGCCTCGGACGGGACGAAGGCGTACTCCTCGCGGACGGCGGCCGTGTAGACGGCGTACGTTCTCGGGGGCGCTGCCAGGATCGCCAGGTCGGCGTCGCAGAGGACCTGGCCGTTGTGGTCGTCGGGCGAGGGGTCGTGGGTCACCGTGAGGCGGACCAGGCGGGCGACCTCGGCCGTCTTCTCCGGCGGCAGACCGACTTCGGTCAGGGCGCGTTCGGCCAGGCGGGCCGAGCGTTCCTCGTTCTCGGAGCGGTCGGGGAGGTAGACCGCGTCGTGGAACCACGCCGCGAGACGCACCAGGTCCGGGTCGTCCGCGTACTTCTCCAGTACGTCGATGTGGTCCAGGACCGCCGTCAGGTGATCGAGCGTGTGGTAGCGGCGCTGCGGTTCGGACCAGCGGGCGATGAGGTCGTCGGCGTACGGGGCGGGATCGGGGTCGCTCGTCGTCCGGGCCCTTTGCAGGGTGTGGAGCCAGCGTGTCCGCAGGGCTTCGGGATCGGCCATGGAGTCATTGTCGTCGGTTCGCCGCCGCCCATAGCGTGGGCCCATGACTTCTGCCGACACGCACGCCATGGACGTACGAGACCCCGAGCTGCCCGGGCGACTGCTCACCACGGAACGCGACGCGCTGATTCCGCTGCTCAGGTCGCGGCCCGAGAACGACTTCGAGCTGCGGACCGCCTGTCCGGGATGGACCGTGCGGCATGTGATGGCGCACTGCGGGGCGGCCTTGATGAGGGTGGTGGAGAGCCGGTTCGAGGAGGGCGTGTTCTCGCCCGAGTCGAACGACCGGGACATCGCCGAGCGCGACGACTGGTCCGTGGACCGGATCGTCGACGAGCTGGAGCGGGGGATGAGCGAGGCGGGGCCCGCGATCGCCAAGGCGGGCGGCGTCCTCGACGCGGTCGCCCTCGGTGAGTGGGTGCACGCGGGGGACGTACGGGAGGCATTCGGCGAGCCGGGGGCATACGCGGGCGAAGGGCTGCCGTACGCGCTGACCCTGCTCGCCCGGTACAGCCGCAAGCGAGGACTCCCGCCGCTGCACGCCGACCTCGACGACGTGGACGAGCCGCTGCGGCTCGGTGATGTCTCCGGCGAGCGGCCGCCGGCCCGGTACATCGGCGACGCGGCGACACTCGTACGGCTCTGTGCGGGGCGCCCGCTGGTGGGGACGCGGTATGAGCTGGCGGGGGTGAAGGAGGGGGAGCTCAATCTCTTCGGCTGATACGTGCTGTAGGGCGTAGGCTTGCGATTGGACTAGACCTGTTGTCGCCCCAAGGGAAGAGGTCCTATGAGCAAGCGTGCAGTCCTGGAGGTGATCGCCCTCGACGCCGAGGACGCGGTCGCCGCCCGGGCCGGGGGTGCGGATCGCCTCGAACTGGTCACCGACATGGCGGCCGACGGGCTCACCCCGTCGGTCGGGACGTTCGCGGAGATCCGGGCCGCCGTCGACATCTCGCTGCGCGTGATGCTGCGGCTGCGGGACGGGTTCGCCGCCGGTGACGTCGAGGAACTGGTGCGTGTCGCCGAGGAACTGCGGGGCGCGGGCGCCGACGAGTTCGTACTCGGATTCCTCGACGCGGACGGCGGCGTGGACCTGGCCGCGGTGGAGCGGGTGGCCGCCGAACTGGACGGCTGCCGCTGGACGTTCCACCGCGCGATCGACCGGGCCGCCGACCGCGACGCCCTGCGCAAGCAGCTCGCGGACCTCCCCGGCCTGGACACCTACCTCACGGCGGGCTCGGCATCGGGCGTGGACGACGGTCTGCCGACTCTGCTCACCGAGGCGGCCCGCCGCGGCGAACCCGGCTACGAGCAGCAACTCATGGTCGGCGGCGGCCTCCGCCTCGACCACGTACCACGGTTGCGCGCCGCCGGGATCGACGCCTTCCACATCGGCGGCGCCGCCCGCCCCGGCGGTTGGACGGAGCCGGTGTCCGCGTCGGCGGTGGCCGAATGGCGCAGGGCCCTCGACGGCGGCGGGTGACAAGCTGGATCCACGTCCGGGAACGCTGTCCGAGAGCCACGTCTGGGAACCCCTGAACCCCTGTAGCCGATCCGAAGGGGGCCTCATGAAGGTGCTGATGGTCGGGGCGACGGGTGCCACCGCGGGTGCCGTCCTGCCCGAACTGGTCGCGCGGGGCGTCGACGTACGCGCTCTGGTGCGTGACGAACGGCGGGCCGAAGCCGCTCGCAGGCGCGGCGCCGCCGGCACGGTGATCGCGGACCTCACCGACCCGGCGAGCCTGCGCGCCGCCGCGGCCGCGAACCACGCTCACTGCGGGAGTACTTCCACGAACTCGCCACCCGGCGCGGCTGACGACCGCATACCCAACACCCAGCACCCAATCCCCGATCCGAATACCAAAGTCACACGGTCGTAGACCATCGGCCGATGCCCCGGCGTTCCGCCGCTCACCACACTGAGGGCTGCGCAGCAGGCCACGGGTGGAGGGCGTATGAGGGTGGACATGCGGAAAGAGCCGGACGCACGGGCGGACGGGGGCGACCGGGCGCGCCGGCCCACCGTGCTCGCCGAGTCGACCTGGGCCGTGATGGCCGTCTGCATCGCGGGCGGTGCCGTACTCGGCGGGCTGCTCAGGCTTCTCGCGGGCTGGCTCGTGACCCTGCGCTGGGCGCCGTTCAAGGGCCCGGCCAAGCTGCTGGACTCGATCCCCGAGCCGGGACTGACCATTGGCGCGGTGACCGTCGGCGCGCTGCTGGGCCTGTTGATGGGCTTCATCGCGCTGCACGAGTCGCTTGCCGTCCGTGTCTCCGCCAGCCGTGTGGTGCTCACCGTCCGGGACGAGTCCCAGGAATTCACGCGCGACAAGATCCGCCTGGCCTTCCCGGACGGCAGACAACTCGTGCTGCTCGGCCGGGGCGGCGAGGAACTCGCGCGGGAGGACTGCGGTCTGCCCATGCGGCGCCTCGCCGCCGCCTTCACCGAGCATGGCTACGCCTGGGCGGACGCCGACCCGCACCTGGCCGAGTTCCGGCGCTGGGTCCCGGGCACCCCGGGCCTGCCCGAGGGCGCGAACCCCTTGTTCAAGGCCCGCGCGAAGGCGCTCGGCAAGGAGGATGGCGCCGAGGATGCCCGGGAACTGCGCAGGGAGCTGGCGAAACTCGGAGTCGTCGTGCGCGACGAGAAGAAACGGCAGTACTGGCGGATGCCGTCCCAGTGACCTTCTCCCAGCGCCCCTCCCCGTCACCTGACCAGGCGGATCAGGCCAGTTGGGGCGGCAGCGGTGCCGTATGCGTCACGATCAGGCCCGAGACCGCTCGGGTCAGGGCCACGTACAGGCGGCGCAGGCCGGTGCGTTCGTCCGGTTCGCCGTCGACCACGGCCTGCGGCTCGTCCAGGACCACGTAGTCGTACTCCAGGCCCTTGGCGAGCGAGGCGGGCACCAGCGTCAGACGGGTCTCGTACGTCGTCTCCTCGCCAGGTCCGAGATACGTGATCCCTGCCGCCGTGAGCGCCTTGGCCAGCACCGGGACGCGTGCGTCGGCCGCGATCAGGCCCACCGAGCCCTCGTGCCGCAGCAACTCCCCGCAGGCGTCCACCACTTCGGTGTCGGCGACGGTCGTACGTACGTCGAAGAAGCCCGGGTTCTCACGGACCGACGCCACCGGGGTGAGTCCGGGCGCGATGTGCGGGAGGAGCCGGGACGCGTAGGCGATGACGTCCGTCGGGACGCGGAAGCCGGCCGTCAGTTCCTCCACGACCGCTTCCTGCTTGCCCAGGTGGGCCAGCGCCTCCTCCCAACTCCGGGTTGCCCAGGGCGTCGTGCCCTGCGCCAGGTCGCCGAGGACGGTCGCCGAACCCGTCGTGCAGCGCCGCCCCACCGCCCTGTACTGCATCGGGGACAGGTCCTGCGCCTCGTCCAGCACCACATGCCCGAGCGAGTGCGTGCGCTGCACCAGATCGGTGGCCTCGTCGATCAACACGGCGTCCGCGGCGGACCACTTGGCGGACTTCGGCGACCGTACGGGCTTGGCCCACAAGACGGTCTTCTGCTCGTCCTCGGTGAGGATCCCTTCCGCGTGTACGGCGAGGAAGTCGGCGTCGGAGAGCAGGCGCAGCACCAGCCGTGCGGGGTCGACCGGCGGCCAGACCGCCTTCACCGCCGCCTTCACGGCGGCGTTGCGGGCGACGGCGTCCTGCACGCGGTCGTCCGGGGCCTCCCCTGACCGCTCCATCTGCACGAGCACGGCGTGCGCGATGCGCTGCGGCAGGGCGTCGCGGGCCGCGCCGTAACGGATGTCGCGGTCGAGCAACTCCTGGACGATGCCCTCCAGTTCGTACGCCGGGACGCGCCAGCGCCGCGAACCGCGTACGACGACCACCGGCTCGGTCGGCATCGTGACGTGGGAGCGTACGGCGCGGCGGAGGACTTCTGCCATGCGGGCGTCGCCCTTGACGAGCGCGGCGGCGGCGTCGTCCGTGCCGCGTACCTCCACGTGGGCGACCAGGTCGTCCACCGTCGACTGCCGGACTTCCAACTCGCCGAGGGCAGGCAGGACTTGCTCGATGTAGTGGAGGAAGGAACGGTTCGGGCCGATGACGAGGGTGCCGGTGCGGGCGAGCCGGTCGCGGTGGGCGTAGAGGAGATAGGCGACCCGGTGCAGGCCGACCGCCGTCTTTCCGGTGCCCGGACCTCCCTGCACGCACAAGGTGCCGCCAAGGCCGCTGCGTACGATCTCGTCCTGCTCGGGCTGGATCGTCGCCACGATGTCGCGCATCGGGCCGACGCGCGGGCGCTCGATCTCCTGCTGGAGCAGCCTGCTGGTGGCGGCGGCCGCCTCGGACGGGTCGGAGAGGTGTTCGTCCTCGTACGCGGTGAGGTCGCCGCCCGTGTATCCGAAGCGGCGGCGCAGCGCGATGTCCAGTGGGTCCTTCTTGGAGGCCCGGTAGAACGGCTGCGAGACCGGCGCCCGCCAGTCGATGACCATGGGATCGCCGTCGGCGTCGTGGACGTGCCGGCGGCCGATGTAGAAGCGCTCGCCCTCCGCGCCTTCCGCCTGCTCGGCGCCCGGCTCGTGCAGGTAGTCGAGGCGGCCGAAGAACAACGGGGTGTGGGAGAGGTCCGCCAGGGACTTGATGCGCTCGTCGATCTGGTGGGTGAGGGCCTCCGCGTTGACCCAGTTCGCGGTGACGTCTCGGATGTCGAGGGACTCGACGTCCTCACGCATGGCGCGGAGTGCGGCGCGGGAACGGGTGAGGTGGGCGCGCTCGCGGGAGAGAGGGTCGTCGTCGGGC
>NZ_JAAKZY010000275.1 GCF_011045015.1 Streptomyces scabichelini
TCGGGGCCGGGGTCCAGGGTGTTGTTGGGGCCCTTGCGGAAGGTGGTGCCGATGGGGTGGATGGGCGGCAGGTAGACGACGTCGAAGCCCATCCGGGCGATCGCCGGCAGCCTGCGCGCGGCAGTGGCGAAGGTGCCGCTGACCGGCGGCCTGCCCGGCTCGACGACCGCGCCCTCCGACCGCGGGAAGAACTCGTACCACGACCCGAACAGCGCCCGCTCCCGCTCCACCAACAACGGCAGCCGGTCGGAGGACGAGACGAACTCGCGCAGCGGATGGCGGGCCAGGACGTGATCCACATCCGGGGTGAGCGCGGCGGCGAGGCGGGCCGCGGCGGGGCGTCCGGTGTCGCGCAGTGCGTCGGCGGCCGCGAGGATCGTGTCGCGGCGGCCCCTGCTCTTCGGCACGCCGTTCGCGGCCCGCTCGTACAGCAGCGCGCCCTCCTCCAGGACCAGCTCCGTGTCCATCCCCGCCGGGATCTTGATCTGCGCGTGGTGGCGCCAGGTGGTGATCGGGTCGCCCCAGGCCTCCACGGTGTAGGTCCAGCGGCCCTCCTTCGGTACGGACACGGTGGCGCCCCAGCGGTCCGTGCCGGGGACCAGCTCCCGCATGGGGGTCCAGGGACCGGGGTTGCCTTCCGGGTCACGCAGTACGACGTTGGCGGCCACCGCGTCGTGACCCTCGCGGAACACCGTCGCCGAGATCTCGAACGCCTCGCCCACCACGGCCTTGGCGGGGCGACGTCCGCACGCCACGAGGGGGCGGACGTCCAGGACGGGTATGCGCCCGACCAGGGGGGCGTCCCTCGGCGGCGCGGCCCCCGGCGGCGAGCCGTTCGCCGACTCTGCCGGGGCCGGTCCTGCCTGCGCTGACTCTGCCTGGGCCGGTTCTGCCTGGGCTGGTTCTGCCTGCGCCGACTCGGGTTTCGCCTTCTCGGCCTTGCCGGTCTTCTCGGCCTTGCCGGTCTTCTCGGCCTTTGCGGCCTTCGCCGACTTGGCCTTCGCCTTCGCAGGCTTCGCCGGTGTGGCCTCTGCCGTCGTGGCGGGTGCGGCCTCTGGCGTCCTGTCCGGTGTGGCCTCTGCCGTCGTCGCGGGTGTGGCCTCTGCCTTCTCGGCCGTCGCCTGTTCCGGCGGGCCGGCTTTCGCCCCCTGTTCGGGGGGTGTGGTGGTGCTGGGCGTCGGGGGTGATGACGAGTGGTGCGTGGCGGGCATGACCGCTCCTGTCCGCGTCAACGTGGGTGGGCGGATGAGGGTGTGGGGAGGTGGGTCCTGCGGAACGTACGGGGGAGCCTTCCCACCCTAATCGGGTGGGCAATCCGGCACGTTGTTAACTACTCGCGCGTATCTCTGCACACAAGACCGGCCCCGTCCCGTGAGCTTCGCGGGACGGGGCCGGTCTGTGAAGGCGCAACTACTTAGGGGTTGGTGACCTGCAAGAGCTTGTTCGGCGAGCCGAGGCCCGGGTTGGATATCTTCCCGGAAGCCGCCCCCGCGACGAGAGCCTTGCTCACATCGGCGGGTGCCGCCCCGGCATGGTCGGCGAGGTAGAGCGCGGCTGCGCCCGCGGCATGGGGCGACGCCATCGACGTGCCGGAGAAAGTGGCTTTTCCGGTGTCGCTCGCGTTCGAGGCGGAGGTGATGTCCACGCCGGGTGCGAAGAGATCGAGCCGCATGCCCCAGTTGGAGAAGCTCGCCCGCGCGTCCGTCTTGTCACTCGCGCCGACCGTCACGGCCTCCGCGACCCGGGCCGGTGAGTAGAGGCTCGCCGGAAGGCCGTCGTTGCCGGCCGCGAGGGTGTACGTGACGCCGGAGGCGATGGAGTTGCGGACGGCGGCGTCGAGCTGCGCGTTCGCGAAGCCGCCCAGGCTCATATTGGCCACGGCGGGCTTCTGGGCGTTCTTGGTCACCCAGTCGATGCCGGCGATCACCTGTGCGGTGGTGCCGGATCCTTCGTTGTCCAGTACGCGGACCCCGACGACGTTCGCCTTCTTCGCGACGCCGTACGTCGTGCCGGCGATGGTGCCCGCCACGTGCGTGCCGTGGCCCTGGCCGTCCTGGGCGGTGGCGTCGTTGTCGACGAAGTCCCAGCCGGAGCTCGCCCGGCCGCCGAATTCCTCGTGCGAGATCCGTACGCCGGTGTCGATGACGTACGCCGTCACACCCTGGCCCGCGGAATCCGGCCAGGTGTAGCTCTTGTCCAGCGGCAGGTTCGGCTGGTCGAGACGGTCGAGGCCCCACGGCGGGTCCTTCTGCACGTGATCGAGGGACACTCTGGTGTTCTGCGTGACCGCGGCGACCCGCGAGTCGGCGGCGAGACGTTTGGCCTGCTGCTCGTCGACCTTCACCGCATAACCATTGATCGCGGTGTCGTACGTGTGGCTGATTTTCGCCCCGTACGTGGCGGCGAGATCCTTGCCCGCCTTCGACGGGGCCTTCGTTCCCCCTTTGAGCGTGACGATGTAGCTGTCGCTGACGGAGCCGGGGGCGCCGGCGCCGAGTATCTGCCCCTGCGGGGCGGCGTGTGCGGGCAGGGTGATGGCCGAAAGCACCGCGGCCGTGGTGACCGCGGTAAGGCCTCCTGCCCAGGACAGACGCCGCTTGCGCGTCATTGCCATGGTGTGAGTTCCCCTCCTCAACTCGGCGTACTCCGGCCGGAGTTGCGCGCGCCCTGACAGGTACAGGCCGGATCGCCGGTTGGCAGCCTCTCGCGCGGTGTGAAGTGTCACAAGGCCGCCTGAGGCGGCGGAATCGGCCATATCGCCCGTGACGTATGTGTGAAGGTTGCGGCGACTTCAAGCCGGATTTGTGCGGCGGACCAGGAGCGCCCCTTTAGGGGCGCGGGGAACTGCGCGCCCAGCCCCCGACGGCCCGCAGCCGAAGTACCGCCCTGCCCGCGGAGCGTTCCGCACCACCCGCGGAGCGCCACGCGCCGTAGTTCGCGGGACGCAGTCGCCGCTACCGTCATGGGTGACAAAGGCCGCGCATGCGTAAGCGTGTGCGCACCCCTGCCGCGTATGCCCCGTGAAGGTGGAAGCTCGTGAAGGCCATCCGCAGGTTCACCGTGCGTCCCGTACTCCCCGAAGCCCTTCACCCGCTCAGCGATCTGGCGCGCAATCTGCGCTGGTCCTGGCATGCCGAGACCCGTGACCTCTTCCAGTCCGTGGACCCCGAGCGCTGGGCCGCCTCCGAAAACGATCCCGTACGCCTCCTGGGGAACGTGTCACCCGGACGGCTCGCCGAGCTGGCCGAGGACCGGCGCTTCCTGCGGCGGCTCGCCGCGGCGGCCGACGACCTGCACGACTATGTGAGCGGCGAGCGCTGGTACCAGTCCCAGTCCCAGTCGTCCGAACTGCCCGCCGCCATCGCCTACTTCTCGCCCGAGTTCGGCATCACGGCCGCGCTTCCGCAGTACTCCGGCGGCCTCGGCATCCTCGCCGGGGACCATCTCAAGGCGGCCAGCGATCTCGGCGTACCCCTGATCGGTGTGGGACTGCTCTACCGGCACGGCTACTTCCGGCAGACGCTGTCGCGGGACGGCTGGCAGCAGGAGCACTATCCGGTCCTGGACCCGAACGAACTCCCGCTGTCGCTGCTGCGCGAGGACGACGGCACGCCCTCCCAGGTCTCCCTGGCCCTGCCGGGTGACAAATCGCTCCGGGCCCGCATCTGGCTCGCCCAGGTCGGCCGGGTCCCGCTGCTGCTGCTCGACTCGGACGTCGAGGAGAACGATCTCGGCGAGCGCGGTGTGACGGACCGGCTGTACGGCGGCGGGAGCGAGCACCGGCTGCTCCAGGAGATGCTGCTCGGGATCGGCGGGGTGCGTGCGGTCCGTACGTACTGCCGGCTGACCGGGCACGCACAGCCGGAGGTCTTCCATACGAACGAGGGCCACGCGGGATTTCTCGGCCTGGAACGTATTCACGAACTCGCTCATGAAGACCTGGACTTCGACGCCGCCCTTGAGGCCGTCCGCGCGGGAACCGTCTTCACGACCCACACCCCCGTGCCCGCCGGAATCGACCGCTTCGACCGGGAACTGGTGGCCCGGCACTTCGGCCCGGACGCGGAACTCCCGCGGATCGAGGTGGAACGGATTCTCCAGCTGGGGATGGAGACGTATCCCGGGGGCGAGCCCAACCTCTTCAACATGGCGGTGATGGGCCTCAGGCTCGGCCAGCGCGCCAACGGCGTGTCGCTCCTGCACGGACATGTCAGCCGGGAGATGTTCTCCGGGCTCTGGCCGGGCTTCGACCCGGACGAGGTGCCGATCACGTCCGTGACGAACGGTGTGCACGCGCCCACCTGGGTGGCGCCCGAGGTCTTCCGGCTCGGCGCCCGTCAGATCGGCGCGCAGCGGACGGAGGACGCCATGACGGTCGGCGCCTCGGACCGCTGGGACGCCGTGGCCGACATCCCCGACCAGGACATCTGGGATCTGCGCCGGGTCCTGCGCGAGCACCTCGTGACGGAGGTACGGGAGCGGCTGTACGCGTCCTGGCGCCAGCGCGGCGCCGGCACGGCGGAGTTGGGCTGGATCGACGGCGTCCTCGACCCCGACGTGCTGACGATCGGCTTCGCGCGCCGCGTCCCCTCGTACAAGCGCCTGACGCTGATGCTGCGCGACCGGGACCGGCTGCTGGACCTGCTGCTGCATCCCGAGCGGCCGGTGCAGATCGTGGTGGCGGGCAAGGCCCACCCGGCGGACGACGGTGGCAAGCGCCTCATCCAGGAGTTGGTGCGGTTCGCGGACGATCCGCGTGTACGCCACCGGATCGTGTTCCTCCCGGACTACGGCATGGCGATGGCACAGAAGCTCTACCCGGGCTGCGACATCTGGCTGAACAATCCGCTGCGTCCGCTGGAGGCGTGCGGGACGTCGGGGATGAAGGCGGCCCTGAACGGCTGCCTGAACCTCTCTGTCCTGGACGGCTGGTGGGACGAATGGTTCCAGCCGGACTTCGGCTGGGCGATCCCCACGGCGGACGGCACGGCGACGGACGACGACCGCCGCGACGACCTGGAGGCGTCGGCGCTGTACGACCTGCTGGAACAGCGCGTGGCCCCGCGCTTCTACGAACGCGGCCCCGGGGGCCTGCCCGACCGCTGGATCGAAATGGTCCGCCAGACGCTGACCCTGCTGGGCCCGAAGGTCCTCGCGGGCCGTATGGTCCGCGAGTACGTGGAACGCCTCTACGCCCCCGCGGCCCGCTCCCACCGCTCCATGGACACCTCCTCCGCCCGCGAGCTGGCCATCTGGAAGTCCCGCGTCCGCACCGCGTGGCCGCGGGTCACGGTGGACCACGTGGAGACGTCGGCGGCTGCGTCCACCGCTTCCACCGCGGAACTCGGCTCGACTCTGTCTCTGCGGGTCCGCGTGGGCCTCGGCGACCTGGCCCCCGACGACGTCGAGGTCCAGGCCGTCTCGGGCCGCGTCGACTCGGAGGACCGCATCGCCGACGGCACGGCGGTCCCGCTCAAACCGGCGGGCGGCCCGGACCTGGAGGGCCGCTGGCTCTACGAGGGCCCACTGTCCCTCGACCGCACGGGCCCCTACGGCTACACGGTCCGGATCCTGCCCGCTCACCGACTGCTGGCGTCGAATGCGGAGTTGGGGCTGGTGGCGGTGCCGTCCGAGGAGATGGTGGAGGCGGCAGGGGTTCTGATGCGGTGATCGTCGCAGGGGAAGGGGCCGCCGGGGCTGTCGCACGCTGCCCGGCGGCCATACATTCCCCGCATGACGGCGACCATTCCCGATGAGTTCCGGGGTCCGGTGGGGTCTACCTCTGTACGAGCGAAAGCTGCACACGAGTTCTGTGAGGGGACCATGACCACCCACGCACTACCACCCGTCGTCGACGCCACAATGTGGGAGCGCCAACTAGAGGCGCTGCGAGCCCGGGAGAAGGCCGCGACGCGGGAGCTTGACGCCATCGCCGCCGAGCGTCGTCGTCTGCCGATGGTCGAGATGCCCGACTACACCCTCGAGGGCGAGGACGGCCCCGTACGGCTGGCGGACGTCTTCGAAGGCAAGAGGCAACTGATCGTCTACAACCACATGTGGTCCGCCGGCAAGGAATGGCAGTGCCCGGGCTGCACGGGGTTCACCTCGCAGTACACCCGCCTGGAGTTCCTGGACAACTACGATGCGCGATTCGTCATCGTCACCCAGGGCCCGATCAAAGAGGCACTCGCCTACAAGCAGCGGGTCGGCAACCAGATGACGTGGTACTCGACCGCCGACAACTCATTCGGGGCCGACGTCGGTGCACCGCCCGACGCAGGATTCGCGGTCAACGTGTTCCTGCGCGACGGCGACACCGTCTACCGCACCTGGCACACCAACGGCCGGGGCACCGAACAGCTCAGTCACACCTTCGCGCTGATCGACCTCCTGCCGTACGGACGGCAGGAGGAGTGGCAGGACTCGCCCGAGGGCTGGCCCAAGTCGCCCACCTACAGCCGGTGGGCGACGTCCAAAGACATCGCTGCGCTCTATGGCTCGGGCTCCGGCGGCGGCTGAACGACCTGCATCACGGCCGATGAACGGGTGAACTCGGTGCCGCTGCGCGCCGGGTTCACCAGCGCAAGCGCCTACGGCGGGCCGGGCGTCAGTCGAGCAGGCCCGCCGCCTGCGCCAGCACCGCCGCCTGGACCCGGTTGGTGCAGTCGGTGCGGGTGAGGATGCTGCTGATGTGGGCCTTGACCGTGCCGGAGCTCAGGTGGAGCTGGGCGGCGATCTCGGCGTTGGAGAGGCCGGTGCCCAGCAGCCGGAGGATGTCCCGTTCGGCCGGTGTCAGGTCCGCGATCCGACGTGATGCGACGTCGCTGCCGTGGCCCAGCCGGGTCCGGAAGTCGACGAGCTGGCGGGTGACCTGCGGGGCGAGGACGGGTTGTCCGGCTGCGGCACGGCGTACAGCGTCGATGAGGTCGCGGGGGCCGGTGTCCTTGAGGAGGTAGCCGTGGGCTCCGGCGCGCAGGGCGCTGGTGACGGTCGCTTCCTCGCCGAAGGCCGTCAGCATCACCGCTCGGGTGCGGGGCGAGTGCCGGGTGATCTCGGCGACGGCGGTGATGCCGTCCCCGGGCATGCGGATGTCGAGGAGGGCGACGTCGACGGGGTGGGTGCGGCAGGCTTCGACGGCCTCACGGGCGTTCTGTGCCTCGGCCACGATGCGGACCTCGTCGTCGTTCTCCAGGATCAGGCGGACCCCGGTGCGCATCAGCGCCTCGTCGTCGGCGATCAGGACTCGGATCATCGGTTCAGTTTAGAACCGCCATGATCAGCAGGGCGATGGTGCCGCCGATCGTCGGCAGCAGCACCAGCAGAGCCGCGCAGCCGCCTCCCAGGAGGCGGGGCCAGGTGAGGACGTCTGTGGACAGCGGGGGCCGGGAGCCCGCCCCGCCGGACACCGGCCCGGGCGAAGTGGCGTACACGGGCGGCGCGTCGGGCCGGACGGGTATACGGGCGGAGAGGACGAAGCCGCCCTCCGGGCGTGGTCCGGCGTGGAGGGCGCCCCCGAGCAGGTCGATCCTTTCCTGGAGGCTGACGAGTCCACTGCGGTTCCCTTCCCCGGGCGAACGGGGCACCGGCGGGGCATCGTTGACGACGGCGACCACCACCGTGTCCCCTTCGTCCTGGAACGTCACACGGACAGGCGCGCCGTACGCGTGCTTCAGCGCGTTGGTGAGTCCTTCGCGGGTCACACGGTGGACGGCCTGCCGGGTGCGGGCGTCCGCGTCCGTCGGCCCGGTCGCGTTCCAGTGCAGTTCGGCGTCGGCCCCCGCGTTCCGGGAATCCGCAACCAGGGCCGAGAGATCCTCGCGGGTCCCCCGCTCGCCGATGTCCTCGCCGGACTGGTGACGGAGGACGCCGAGGATCCCACGCAGCTCGTCCATGGCCGTTCCGGCGGTGGTGTGCAGAAGTTCGGCCTGGGAGGCCAGCGGGGGTGCCTGTCGTTCGGCGGCGAGCTGGAGGGCTCCGGCGTGCACCGAGATGAGGCCGATGCGGTGGCCGAGCTGATCGTGCATCTCGGCGGCGATGCGCGCCCGTTCCTCCATGCGGGCCGCCTCGTCGGTGAGGAAGCGGGTCTGTTCGAGGTAGGCGTTGCGTTCCCGCAGCAGCCTCGTCAGCGGGCGGCGACGTCCCATCATCATGCCGGACAGCGCGGGCAGCAGGATGAACAGCGCAGCCACGCCGGCGCCGGCGACCAGGTACGGCATCGTCGGGAGTCCGCTGAGGGATTGGGCGGCGATCGACATGAGCACGGCGCCGGCACTGCTCGCCCCGATCACTCCAAAGGCGCGCCGTGCGGGGGTGATGCGGCGCACGGCGGACCACGCGACGCACGGCACCACCACCATCGCCCACACGTTGTTCCCGGCGATCACCGGCACGCAGCCCAGCACCGTGAGGGCCGGGTACATCCGCCGCGCGGGCACGAGCAGTGCCGCCCACACCCCCAGGAGGGCCACCGCCACCGGGTGGGCCGGCGGAATCAGCGGAACCGGCACCAGCGAGCACAGCAGGACCAGGCCGGCGAGTACGGACTCGGTCACGACCGTCCGCCGGGGCGCGGTGCGCACCGCCTCCCGGATCGCGGCGGCTTCGCGGCGTGCCCGTCTGCACGGTCGCACGGCCGGACTCATGTTTCCTCCCTGTGGGTGCCGTTCTCAACGGCTGCTCTCGTCATACGCGTTGGCGGACCGCTGCGGCCTCAGGAGCCCTGGGCCGCTCCTCCCGGGACCCGGAGCTCCCGCTCCGCCCGCAGCCCGGCGACGTCCGCCCCGCTCTCTGTCAGCACACGCTCGATCTCCGCCGCGGATTCCGCGTCCGTCCCCTTGTCCAGCAGCGCGGCCAGCAGGTGGGTCGTGCCGACCGTGGACGAGCCCTGAGCGGAGGCGGTGAACTGAGTGACGTGCAGGAGCCGCCGTTCGAAGTCGGCGGGGCCGCCGACCTCCCCGGGCTCCTCCTCCACGACCCCGGTGGTGGGAAGCAGCACCCGGGCAACAGCATCCTGGCGTACACCGTGCCGGCGCAGGAGTTCCGCCCCCTGGTTCGCTCCCGTCAGCTTCTCGGGCAGCTCACGCCCCGCGACGGCCAACGACCGGTCCAGCGCCAGGATGCCCAGCAGCACATCGACGGGTTCGATCTCCGACGCCCCGCGCCGCACCGCCCCCCGTGGTGCCTCCGAGCGCACCGCACCCACGACTGCGGAACCGAAACCGGCGCCGCCCCCGAATATCCAGGCGGTGAACTTCCGGGTCAGCGGATTACCGCTCTTCCCGAACGTCCCCGCCTTGCGCAGGATCAACACCGAGCTGGGCTCCGGCACTTCGTCGCTCCCCCGCAACGCGTCGAGCGCCGTCGAGGCAGCCGGGACATCCAGCTTCTCCAGCACCATGGCCTCGCGGGCACGCGTATCGGGCAGCTCGACCAGTGCGCGCGCCACATGCCGGACGCGCACGGAAACGGTGCCCTCCTCCCGTGCGGCCTCCAGCGCCTTGCGCAGGCAGGTCCGCAACGCGCCGGTCATCGGCGGGAGTTCAAGGCTTTCCTGCTCCTGCTTCTCGTTCTGCTTCCGATTCTTCCAGCGCAGCCTCTTGGCCTCCTCCAGCCGGACCTCCCGCCAGAAGGCGTCGATCTCCCGCTCGTCGTCCGGGCTTCCCGCCGTGCCGTCACCCGCGTCCTCACTGACCCACACGGACGTCCCCCGGCACCCGATCGAACCGCCGAGCGAGCCGGAGGCCCTCATCCCGGGTGCGATCGCGGAACCCGCGGCCGAGTCACCCGACACGAGCGCATACAGCACGCTTTCCGTACCGACGTCCTCGCGTTCCTGCTTGGCCACCGCACGCATCGCCTCCAGCAACAGCTTGACGACGTCGTTCTCGAACTCGGTGGTCACGCCGGCGTCGCGGTCGGACGTTCGCTGATCCATCGGGCGTTCCTCTCCGTGGTGTTACCTGCTGAGAAGGACGCTAGCCCGCGTTCTCCGGCTCCGCCTCGGCCGACCGGCCATGCCTCCGGTCCGATCGGCCAGGTTCTTCCGTCCGGGCGGACGACGGCCATGCGGGCCCAACGCGGCACCTGTGGCCGACACTTCACGCCCGGCAGCTTTTCCCCTGACCTCGTGGTCCAGGCACTGCGATTACTCCAGGAAGACCTCCTGGAAAGGCTCCTGCACCGGCCCTAGACCTCGTCGCCCCCGTGCAGTCTCCGCAACACCGCCCCACACCTCCGCGCATACGCATGCTGCAACCCCCGCGTAGCCGGCCCGCCCGCTCGTGCGTACCACTTGGCCGGGCGGCTGAAGGCGGTGATCGTGAGCCAGACGGTGCCGTCGCCGGTCATTTCGACGAGGAAGGCTTCCTCGCCGGATTCGGGGTGGCCGGGCAGGGTGCCGTAGGCCCAGCCGGCTCGGCGAGGTTCTTCCGTGGTCCAGACGATGCGGCAGGGGGCCTTGATGAGGCCGCCCAGCGTGACCGTCACGTCGACGCCGGGAGCGGCCTTGTCCGCGTCGGTGGAGATGCCGACGCCCACCGCTCTGTGCAGTTCCCAGTTCAGGACCGCCCGGGAGGACGCCTCGAAGACGTTCCGGCCCTCGCCGATGCGCGTTCTGACGTGCAGAGGGTGGAACCCGGGCGGGCAGCGGTTCTCGCGGGTCGCGCCCACGTCCTCGTACGTGAATGGCGGTTCCGTGGAGGGCATGGGGAGCAGCGTAGGGCAGCCCCCGGAACGCCTTCTTTTCGGGGGCTGCCCCTGCGGAGTCGGGCGTCAGCTCACGTTGACCGCGGCCCAGGCCGCCTGAACCGCCTTGTACTCCGCGCTGTCGGCGCCGTAGAGGTCGCCCGCCGCGCTCAGCGTCGCCGTGCGGGCGCCCGCGTACTTCGTCGTCGACGTCATGTACTCGGTCAGCGCCTTGTACCAGATCTGGACGGCCTTCTCGCGGCCGATGCCCGTGATCGTGGAGCCGTTGGAGGTGGGGGAGTCGTAGTTGACGCCGTTGATCGTCTTCGCGCCGCTGCCCTCGCTCAGCAGGTAGAAGAAGTGGTTCGCCGGGCCCGACGAATGGTGGACGTCCATGCCGCCGAGACTGGAGGACCAGGCGTCGGCCGAGTCGCCGTCCTTGCTGGGCTTGTCCATGTACCGCAGCGGCGTGCCGTCGCCGTTGATGTCGATCTTCTCGCCGATCAGGTAGTCGCCCACATCCGACGAATTCGACGCGTAGAACTCCACCGCCGTGCCGAAGATGTCGGACGTAGCCTCGTTCAGTCCACCCGATTCGCCGCTGTAGTTGAGACCCGCGGTGTTGGAGGTGACACCGTGCGTCATCTCGTGGCCCGCCACATCGATCGACGTCAGCGGCTTCGCGTTGCCCGCGCCGTCCCCGTACGTCATGCAGAAGCAGCTGTCGGACCAGAAGGCGTTGACGTACGCGTTGCCGTAGTGGACGCGGGAGTACGCGGCCTTGCCGTCGTTCTTGATGCCGCTGCGGCCGAGGACGTTCTTGTAGAAGTCCCAGGTGACCTGTGCGCCGAAGTGCGCGTCGACGGCGGCGGTCTGGGTGTTGGAGGCCGTGCCCGTGCCCCAGGTGTCGTCGGCGTCGGTGAAGAGGGTGCCGGTGCCGGACGTACCGCGATTGAGGTCGTACGTCTTGTGGGCGCCCCGGGACGTGTCGTTGAGCTGGTACGTCGAACCCGAGAGCGAGGTGCCGATGGTGACCTTGCCGCTGTACTGGCTGTTGCCCGTACCGTTCTGGATCGCCTCCCACTCGTACAGCTTCTCGCCCGTCGTGGCGTCCGTGACGACGTGCAGCTCCTGCGGGGTGCCGTCGTGCTGGAACCCGCCGACGACCGTCTCGTACGCGAGCGTCGGGGTGCCGCTCGCGGCCCAGACGACCTTGCGAGGGGCCTTGTCGGCCTCGGACTTGGTGCTGCCCTCCGCCTTGGCGGCCTTCAACGCCTGCTTCTCCGCGGTGGACTTGGCGATGTCAGGCGTCACGTCGGTGACCTTGATGGCGGCCTTCGTCGCCTTGGTCACGCCCTCCGTCCTGCCCGCCTTCGTCTCGTGGACCACCAAGTCGCCACCGAGGACCGGGAGTCCGTCGTACGTCCGCTCGTAGCGGGTGTGCGTCGTGCCGTCGGCATCCTTGACGACGTCTCTGACGACCAGCTTCTCCTTGCCGCCAAGACCTATCTCCTCGGCCGTCTCCGCCGCCGCGGCATCGGCCTTCTCGATCAGACCCGTACGAACCGCCGCGGACAGCTGCATCGGGGCACCTGCGACGGTTTCCTTACCGGACGGCTCCGCCGGTGACTGGGCAGTAGCACCTGTGGTCAGGCTGGTGGTGATGAGGGCTCCGGCCGCGACCGCGGTGGCGATGGCGAGAGTCGTGCGCTTGTGACGCGCGTAGAGGGGGGTCACACAAGCTCCTTTGTGGGGGGGGGTGCCGTGCGAGTGAACAGTGCCAGGTGGGGCGTGTGCATGTCATTGAAGCGAAGGGAGGTTGGCCAGAAAACGCCTATGGGGGTGGTGAGTTGGGTTCGTGGGCGGCTGCAGCGCCGTCGTGGCTGGTCGCGCAGTTCCCCGCGCCCCTGCCTCCGGCGGTTGGGCGGGTGC
>NZ_JAAKZY010000276.1 GCF_011045015.1 Streptomyces scabichelini
TGTCTCAGGAAACCCGCCCCTTGTACCAGCAAAGGGCCGTATGCCCACCCTGCGACGGGCTGACGCACCGGCCCACGACCCCGCACCCACCACCCACCCCAGGGGCGCGGGGAACTGCGCGACCAGCCACCCACACACCCGCACTCGCCCGAGAACCGAACCCACCACCCCCGGAGGCAACCTGCTCAACCGCCGGAGGCACGTCGTACGATGCCGAGCGTGACGCACGACGACGCTCCGCTGCTCGCGGACCTCATGCCGTGGTCCGTCGCACCGCCGCGGCTCGGCCGGGGGTGGCCGACGGCGCCCGACGCGGCGTCCCTGAAAGCGCGCTGGGACGCCTTCGTGAAGGCCGAAGGGCCCGATCGCGAGGCGTTGTTCGGTGTCACGCGGGCGCGGACCCTGCACTCCGCGGTGGCAGCGCTGCCGGGCCAGTCCGGCGGGACGGGGCGGCTGGCCCATGCGTCGGGGCCCTGCCCGGAGCCCGTACGGGTGCTGCACGGGCCGTTCGACGAACAGTGGCTGATCCCGGACAACCGGCTGATCGACGCGGCCCGCCCCGAACTGTGGCGAGTGGCGGACGAGCGCCAGGCGTTCGCCGTCGAGCAGGCGCCCGCCCCCGAGGAGCCCGTGCTGCTCGTCACGCCCGTCCTGCCCGTTCTCCCGCCGCAGGCGAAGAACGTCCCCGCGGCCCGTCCCGGTCGCATACACCCCCTGTTCCGGCGCCCCGGCGGCCTCGAACCCAACCTCGCGCCCGGCCTCGTGGACCACCTGGCCAAACGCCTTGGCCACTCCCCCGCTCCGCTGGACCTCCTCGCCTGGACGGTGGCGGTGGCGCGGGCGGGCACCGATGGATGCGTCGTCCCGCTGACCTCCGACCCCGAACTCTGGGCGTACGGCACCGAGTTGGGCCACCGCATGCTGTGGCTGATGCGCCGCGACGGCGAACGCCCCAAGCTCCCCGGCGGCCGCCGCCCCTACGTGCGCGCCCCGCTCCCGCCCCGCCCGCTGGAACTGCGCTACGACCGGGACGAGGAGACCCTCCACCTCGACGAGGGCCGTATCTCGCCCGTACCGCCCGCCGCCTGGGACTACGCGGTGGGGGGCGTCCGGGTCCTGGACCAGTGGTTCACCACCCGGACCACTCCCCCGGAGCCCGGCACCCTGGAGGCGATCCGCCCCGCCACCTGGCCCCAGACCTGGACGTCCGAGCTGCTGGAACTGATCACGGTACTGGCGCTGCTCGCGGAACTGGCGCCTCAGCAGGCCGAGTTGACCGTGACAGCGCCGATCACCGCGGCCGAGCTGCGCAAGGCGAAGGTCCTCCCGGTGCCGGCCGCGGCACGCAAGCCCGCCTCCGTCCTCGACCACCACGAGGAGGGCCCCGAGGGACAGTTCGCCCTGCTCTAGGGCATGTTCCAGGCCCTGTCGGGACCCTGCCGGGGCCCTGTCGGGCCGCGGCTCAGGCGAACGAGTCCAGCAGCCGCCCGAGCACCCGGTCGAACGCCCCCTCCGGGTCGTCCGGCGGTTCGACGCCCTGCGCGAACAGCGCCGCCAGGTGCGGGTAGTCGCCTGTCGCGACGCGGCTCATCATGTAGGCGCCGCGCACGGCCTGTTCCTGCTCCGCCGACCACGGCACGGAGCGGGTGCGCTCGGCGATGGCCTGTTCGTTGGCGACGACCGTCATGACCGAGCCGTTGATCATCCCGATCAGCTCCAGCTTCGTGCCGGGCGGTGCGTCGAGGCCGTCGAGGCAGGCGAGGCACCAGTCGAGATAGCGCAGGGCGTTGGGGCTGATGCTGTAGACGGTCGACATCACATGGACCAGCCACGGGTGGCGCCGCATGATGTCGCGGGTCTGGCGGGCCATGCCCAGCATGTCCGCGCGCCAGTCGCCGCTGGGCCCGCCGGACAGTTCGTACTCCCCGCTGACCAGGTCGACCATCAGCTCGTACAGGTCCTCCTTGCGCGGCACGTAGTTGTAGAGCGACATGGTGCCGCAGCCGATCTCGGCCGCGACGCGGCGCATCGAGACCGCGTCGAGGCCGTCCGCGTCGGCGATGCGGACGGCCGCCGCGGCGATGTCGCCGCGGCTGTACGCGGGCTTCGGACCACGGCCCGTGCGCTCGGGGCGCGCCCAGATCACTTCGGGTACGGCCGGTCGGCCCGCCATTGATCATCACCTCGCTCACCATCCTAGTTACGTACACCGTACGTAGTGAGGTATGGTCGAGCCATGACTACTACGTACGCTGTACTTAGTGAGGGGCTGGAGAAGCGGTTCGGCTCCCGGGGGAACGTGGTGCACGCCCTGCGCGGGCTCGATCTCGCCGTGCCCGAGGGCACCGTGTGCGGGCTGCTCGGGCCCAACGGCGCGGGCAAGACGACCGCGGTCCGGGTCCTGGCGACCCTGCTGGCTCCGGACGCCGGGTCCGCGCGTGTCGCCGGGTATGACGTCGTCCGCGAGGCGGCCGCGGTGCGCCGCGGCATCGGGGTCACCGGGCAGTACGCCTCGGTGGACGGCGATCTCACGGGCGCCGAGAACCTGCGGCTGTTCGCGCGGCTGCTGCGCGCCCCGCGGTCGCGGGCCGACGAGCTGCTGGAGCGGTTCGCGCTGAGTGACGCCGCGGACCGTCCGGCCCGCACCTACTCCGGTGGCATGCGGCGCCGTCTCGACCTCGCCGCGAGCCTGATCACCCGGCCCGCCGTACTGTTCCTGGACGAACCGACCACGGGACTCGACCCGCGCAGCAGGAACGGAATCTGGGACGCCGTACGGGAGTTGGCGAAGGCCGGCACGACCGTGCTGCTCACCACGCAGTACCTGGAGGAGGCTGACCGGCTGGCCGACGCCATCGTGCTGATCGACGAGGGCCGGGCCGCGCACCAGGGCACTCCGGCCGAACTCAAGGCGCAGATCGGCAGTTACGCCGAGGTGGTCGTCGCCGCGGACGGCGGCGAGCCCGCGCTGCACGCCGCCGCGGTCGTCCTGGACCAGCTGACCGGCTCGGAACCGGTGCTCGACCACGAGCGGCGCACGGCGGGCACGGTCGTCCTCGACCCGGCCGTCACGCTCCCCCGCGTGGTCCTCGAACTCGACGCCGCCGGTGTACCGGTCGTCGACGCGAGCCTGCGCCCGCCCACCCTCGACGAGGTGTTCCTGCGCCTCACCGACCGGAAGAAGGTCACCGCATGAGTGCGGCCATCGGCTCCCCCGTCCACGACTCGGCCGCGGTTCTGGGCCGCCACCTCCAGAAGGTCAGGCACGCGCCGGCGATCACGGTCCTGACCCAGACGACGCCGATCGTCTTCCTGCTCTTCTTCGGCTATGTCTTCGGCAGCGCGCTCGCCATGCCGGGGCAGGAGTACCGGGCGTACCTGGTGCCGGGGATGCTGGTCGCGACGGTGGCAGGCGGCATCATGACCGGGATGTTCACCTCCGCCCAGGACTCGCACCGTGGCGTGATGGACCGCTTCCGTGCGCTGCCCATGAGCCGCTCGGCGATCCCGGTCGGCCAGGCCGTGGCGGACCTGCTGATCACGGCGGCCGGACTCGTCCCGCTGATGCTGGTCGGGCTCGCGATGGGCTGGCGGATCGAGGGCGGCGCGCTCGAAGCGGCGGGCGCCTTCGGGCTGTTGCTGCTCTTCCGCTTCGCGGCCACCTGGGTCGGCATCCTGCTCGGTCTCGCCTCACAGAGCGAGGAGGCGGCGGGCCAGCTCGCCAGCGCGACCTTCATGCTGCCGCTGCTGTCCAACGCGTACATCCCGACGGACAACCTGCCCACCTGGCTGCGCACCGTCGCCGAGTGGAACCCGATCAGCGCGGTGACGACGGCGGTCCGGGATCTGTTCGGCAACGCGCCCGTGCCGGAGGGTGCCGCGTGGCCCGTGGCGCATCCGGTGGCGGGGTCGCTGGCCTGGTGTGCGGTGATCCTCGCGGTGTTCCTGCCGCTCGCCGTCCGCCGGTATGCGACCGGCGGACGATGAGCGTCGATTCCTATTTCTGTGGGGCGAGTTCGGGCCCGAGGGAGGAGAACTTCTCCTGGGAGACCACGCGCTTCGGGGGCCAGGTGATGTTCTTCGGCGGCCACTTCTGGCCGGTCTTCTTCAGGAACCAGTCCGGCGGCTCGTACATGGGCGGCTCATAGCCGTCGGGCAGGGACGTCTTCCACTCGATGCCCTTCGTACGTTCCTTGAACTCGTCCTTGATCGCCTTCAGCCGCTCCGGCTGGGTGATCAGGTCGACGGCGGTCGCCGCCAGGTACCGGGCGGCGGCGATCACGGCGGCCTGGCCGGGAGCGGCGGCCGCGCAGGCGGCGGTGGACCAGGTGTGCATCTTGGTGCCGATCGGGGCGAGCGCGGCGCCCATGGACACCGTCGGCACGTTCCAGCTGATGTCGGCGACGTCCGTCGAACCGCCACCCATGAACACCGGGTTGGGCGCGGTCAGTTCGCCGATCTCGGTGTGCATGCCCTTCTGGGGCAGCCCGAGGGACTCCTGGAGGTCCTTCGCCAACTGCTGGGCCTCGTCGGTGAATTCGGGCGGACCGAGCTGCTTCATGTTGTCGTGCAGCAGCTCGGCGAAGGACTTCGAGGGGAGCTGGTTCCAGCAGGCGGAGGTGACGCGGTGCCGCACGCTCGTCTGGGATGCCTTGGCCGCCGCCTCGGAGACGGCGATCACCTTGTCGAGGAGGACCTGGACGCGGGCCGGGCTGCCCTCGCGGACGTAGTACGAGATCTCCGCGATCTCGGGGGTCACGTTCGGGATGTCGCCGCCGTTGTTGATCACCCAGTGGAGGCGGCCGGACGCGGCCAGATTCTCCTCGCGCAGGAACTCGGACATCGTTGCCATCATCACGGCGGCGTCCAGGGCACTCTTGTTGCCGAGCGGGGTGCCGCCGTGGCCCGCGACGCCGAGGAAGGTGAACGTCACCGCGGTCATCGCGGAGTTCGTGCCCCAGCCGGTGGCGTTCGACGTCGACGGGTGCCAGTCGAGGAACGCGTCGAGTCCGTCGTACACGCCCTTGCTGACCGCGTACGTCTTGCCGATCAGAGTCTCCTCGGCGGTCGAGCCGAAGAACTTCACCGTGACCGGCAGCCTGTGCTGCTTCGCGGCCTGCGCGACCGCCGCCGCGGCGGCTGCGGCGGCCGTACCGAGGGCGCTGTGCCCGCAGCCGTGGCCCGGGCCGTAGGTGGGCGCGAAGGGGTCGTGGATGTACTCGCGCGGGTCGTGGTGGCCGACGCCCTTGTTCTGCGAGAGGCCGGGCAGCGCGTCGTACTCACCGCTGAAGCCGAGGACGGGGCCGCCCGTGCCGTACGAGAAGGTCGCCGTGAACGCGGTCGGGAAGCCGGCGGTCCCGAACTCGACGTCGAATCCGGCCTTTTCGAGGAATCCGGCCTCGGCGAGCGACGACTTCCACTCGCGCAGGCTGAGCTCGGCGTTCTCCCAGATCTCGGCGTTGAGGCCGGTGATCCGGTCGCTTTGGCCCTTGATCCAGTCCAGCGCGGCCGTCTTGGCGGGGCTGTCCTTCGCGAGGCCTTCGGGCGCCTCGTACGCGGCCGAGGTGTCCGCCGCGGTGGCAGCGGACGAGATGTTGTCGGACGACGCGGCCATCACGGGATCCGCCTCGGCCGTCATGACGGCGGTCGTCACTCCTGCCGCGCCGAGCATCTGCATGATGCGGCGGCGGCTCAGGGTCTGGCCGTTCGTGGTCGTCGACTCGTGTTCGTGGTGATCGTGCAGGTCACACACGCGCACCTCCCGGGGCGAGGTTTGGTGTAGCAGCCAATTGAATCGCGTAAACGATCAGCCACCCTGGACCCAGAAGATTGCCTCGTCAACATCCGTGGATGACAAGGCTGTTACGTGCGAGAACTCGCGCCGCCGCGCGGTGAGGAAGCCGAGGAGGAAGCGGAGAGAGAGCCGTACCCGCGCCCGGGGAAACACTCCGGGCGCCGCTGCGTGCCGTGGGGATGACGGACGATGAGATCCGCAGCGCTGCGCCGTGGCCGTGTTGTCGCCTGAGCGCGGGTCGGGGTCCTGCTCGGTGTCCGGTCGTCTGTCAGCGACCGGGGCCGCTGCTCAGCGGCCGCCGAACAGGGAACGGCGCAGTCGCCGCAGTGGCGCGAAGAGCGAGACCCGCCTCACTCGTGCACCCCTGCCGGAGCGCTCGTGCGTGGTGTCACGTGCGGTGAGCTCACGCATCAGCGAGGTCGCCTCGGTCGTCTCTCCCTGCGGGATGGCGGGGCCACCCATCACCGAGAGATGGCGGTCGAGGCGCGAACTGGTCGCGCTGCTCCCGCAGGTGATCGCAGGGACTCGCGCCCTGCCACGCACTGTTATCTGTTCCATGTCACTCCCCACCCATACGAGGGCACCCGGCCCGGGCAGGTTAACCCTATCGCTCCCTCATCACACTCGTGTATCCCGGGCGCAGGATTCACCTTCTCCGTAAGGCCGTTGACGATTACTCTCCGAATCCAACTGATTCCAGGGCGAGTTGGACAACTGGTGCGGAAGTCGGCTGCGGAGAGCCGCCCTGCGGCTCGACGGTGACGGCGAGTGACGTCGCGTCTGTATTCAAGTCGGTGGCGAGCAAGGGCGTGTCGCCCTCGAGCAGGCCCAGGGATTGCGGTTTCACCTCTGGTCTCATGAGCCACAGTTGGTGAACCCTTCCGTTCGTAGGTGTGGCGAGGCCCGCGGGGGTCACCACGGCGGCGCGCTCCGAGGCGGACGCGACGACATTGATGGCCTGGCCGCCCGCGACGCGTCCGGCGGTCGCGGCGGCGTCCGGCGCCGCGAGAACGTGGGCGATCTCACGTGCCTGGGTCCGCTCCTGGTCGAGCTGGTCCTGGGTGCGGGACGCCTGGACGCCGAAGAGTGCGGCGACGACGAGCGCGGCCGCGGCGGTGGTGGCGGCGAGGGGAGACAAGAGGCCGTGCAGACGCGGGACACGCGCGCGTGGCGGCTGTTGCGCGGCACGCATGCCCGGCAACGGCTGTGCGGCGGCACGTGCGTGTGGCTGCGGCCCTGCGAGGGCCCCCGTGGCGCTCTCCTGGGGTGTGTTGCGTACGGCCATGAGGACCCGGTCGCGCATCGCGGCCGGGGCCGGGGCGGCCGTGTTCCAGGCGAGGCGGACCGCGTCCTCGCGAAGGGCGCGCACCTCGGCGGCGCAGCTGTCGCAGCGCTTCAAGTGCTTCTCGAATCGCTGGTGTTCACCGGGTTCCAGGGCGTCCAGGGCGTACGGGGCAGCCAGCGAGTGCAGTTCGCGACGCCTGAAGAGGACGGTCATACGGCACCTCCCAGGCATTCGCGCAGCCGCGTGAGTCCGTCGCGCATGCGCGTCTTGACCGTGCCGAGCGGCAGGGAGAGCCGCTCGGCCACTTCACGGTACGTGTACCCGTCGTAGTAGGCGAGAGTGACGGACTGGCGTTGCAGCGCGGTGAGCCGGTCCAGGCAGTGGCGTACCCATTCGCGTTCCAGGCCGGCCTCGACCTCCTCGGCGACCTGGTCGAAGGCGGGCCCGTCCGCGCGCCGGGCCTCCCGCAGTTCGCGCTCGCCCGCCGCGCGGGCGCTGCGGACCCGGTCGACCGCCCGGCGGTGCGCCAGGGTGAGGACCCAGGCGAGGGCGCTGCCGCGGCCGGGGTCGTAGCGCGCGGCGGAGCGCCAGAGTTCGAGCAGCACCTCCTGAGCCACCTCCTCCGACTGGGCCGGATCCCGCACCACGCGGCGCACCAGGCCGAAGACCGGCCCGGACACCAGTCCGTACAGATCCTCGAAGGCCTTCTGGTCGCCTCTGGCCACGAGCACCAGAAGTTCGTCCGCCTCCACCCGTACCCCCCTCGCCACCCGTACCCCCTCTCCGGCCGCGTATCGGCCATCCCGACAGTCAAGCATTCGGCGCGAGCACGCCTCCGGATGGGGTTACGGATCAACTCCCTGAAAACGCGGGTGAATCTCGAACCAATCCGCTCGCTCGACGGCGCCGAATGGCGTGTGTCAGGCAACAAACCACGCGGCACGAGCGCTAGGGCCGACCGGACGACATCGTCCGTCGCTCTCGCCGGAACCGCCGGAACGCAGCTTGTAACAGAGGACGGACGGCATGACACCTAACACCCGCAGGATCGTGGGACGCAGGAGCCTCGCGACCCTCGTCTGTGGTGCGCTGGCTGCCGGGGGGCTAGCAGCCGCCGGCGTGACCGCGCTCGCACCGGACGAGGCGAGCGCCTCCAGCCACCGCGAGGCCCCGCTGATCTCGGGGACGCCGCAGTTCGACAACACGGACCTGTACGCGTTCGTGAGCCCCGACCACCCGGACACGACGACGGTCGTGGCCAACGTGATCCCGATGGAGGAGCCGGCGGGCGGACCGAACTTCTACACGTTCGCGGAGGATGCCCAGTACGACATCCACATCGACCAGGACGGGGACGCGCAGGGCGATCTGCTGTTCCGGTACACGTTCGACACGCACATCAAGAACGACAAGAGCTTCCTGTACAACACGGGGCCGGTCGAGAGCCTGGACGACCCCGACCTCAACATCACGCAGACGTACGACCTTCAGCTGCTGAAGCTGAAGGACCAGAAGCTCGTGAAGCGGACGTACGTCGCGGACGACGTGCCGGTCGCGCCGTCGAACGTCGGCAAGGCGTCGATGCCGGACTACGCCAAGCTGCGCGACCAGGCGGTCAAGGAAATCGCCGGATACAAGGCCAAGACGTTCGCCGGTCAGGCGGACGATCCGTTCTTCGCGGATCTGCGGGTCTTCGACCTGCTGTACGGCGGGAACCTGTCGGAGGTCGGCAACGACACCCTCAAGGAATACAACGTCAACTCCATCGCCCTGCAGCTGCCGAACGAGCTGATCCAGCAGTCGGCCGAGCAGCCGGTCGTCGGGGTCTGGGCGACCACGAACCGCAAGGGTGCGGACGGGAACTTCAGGCAGGTCTCGCGGCTCGGGAACCCGCTGGTGAACGAGGTCGTCAACCCGCTGAAGGACAAGGACAAGTTCAACGCGTCCGCGCCCTGGAACGACGCCGACTTCCTGCAGAACGTCACCAACCCGGAGCTGCCGAAGCTCATCGAGGCGATCTACAAGATCCCGGCGCCGGACGAGCCCAGGAACGACCTGGTGGACGTCTTCCTGAAGGGTGTGCCGGATCTCAACCAGCCGCCGTACGTCCGGCCCTCGGAGATGCTGCGGCTCAACACCTCGATCAAACCGGCGGCCGAGCCGAAGCGACTCGGTGTGCTCGACGGCGACAACGCGGGCTTCCCCAACGGGCGTCGGCTCACCGACGACGTGATCGACGCCTCGCTCCAGGTCGTCGAGGGTGAACTGCTCGGCGCCAAGAACGACTTGGGCGACGCGGTCGACAAGAACGACCAGGAGTTCGAGAAGGCGTTCCCGTACGTGGCCCAGCCGACCTCGGGCTCGCGCGGCCCGCTGGCCAAGGGCACGGACGCCACGAAGGGCGACGTGCGCAACCAGCTCGGCGACGCGCTGACGCCCACGGGCACGAATGCGAGCGGCAACGGCGTGAGCAGCATGGACGACACCACGCTGGTCGCCGTCTCGGCGGTGTCGGGCGCGGCCGGCTTCCTGCTGCTCGGTACGGGCCTGCTGTGGTGGCGCAGCCGCCGCCGGGTCCGCGGCTACTACTAGCCGCCCCCGACTGGCGCGGCCCGTACCCACCAACCCCCACGGCGCGGGCCGCGCCGTTCACCTTCGACCACGTCCGCTTCCACCCAGGAAATTTAGGAGAGGGCATGTCCCCGCGTAAGAACGAGGACGCGCAGCCGAGGGCCCGCGCCGACGAGACCGACCAGGACCCGGGTCGCATCGAAGCCACCGCACTCGCTGACGACGGGGACACACCCCAGGCCGACAAGGCCGCCCGCAAGGCCGACGCCGCCGGTTCCGCGCACGAGGAGAGCGGGGGCGAGGCCGGGCGGGAGTCCCGGCGGGGGCGGGCGTTGCGCATGGCCGCTTGTGCTGTTGCTCTCGCTGTTGCGATGACCGCGGCGGCCGTCGTGATGGGGGCACGGGACGACGGTGCGGCGAGTACGGCGGCGTCGGGGCCCGTTGTCGCCCCCGAGTTGCTGGCCAGCGGGAGTCTGGACTCGACGATATCCGCGCTTCAGAGCCATCTGCGGGCGCAGCCCAAGGACTTCAACGGGTGGGCCACGCTCGGTGTCGCGTATGTCGAGCAGGCGCGTACGCACGGCGACCCGTCGCGCTATCCGCAGGCGCAGCGCGCGCTGGAGCGGTCGCTGAAGCTGAGCCCCGACAACGACCCGGCGCTCGCGGGCCGCGCGGCGCTGGCCGCGGCGCGGCACGACTTCCGCGAGGCGCTGCGGTACGCGGACGACGCGCTGGACCAGAACCCGTACAACGAGCGGGCGTTGTCCTCGCGGATCGACGCCCTGGTCGAACTCGGCCGCTACGACGAGGCGTTGAAGGCCACCGACGAGGCCGACGCCCGTCGCCCGGGCATCCCGGTCTTCACGCGGTACGCCTACGTGCGTGAGCTGCGCGGTGACGTAGCCACCGCGCGGCGCGTCCTGGAGCAGGCGCTAGCCAGTGCCACCGCCCCCGGAGACGTGGCGTACGTGGCGACATCGCTCGGCCAACTCGCCTGGCGCGAGGGCGAGTACGGGACCGCGCTGAAGCACTACGCGCGGGCGCTGCGGGCCGACGGGGCGTACCTCCCCGCCCTTGAGGGCCGTGCCAGGGCCCAGGCCGCGAACGGCGACCCTGCGGCCGCGATCCGCGGCATGGAAGAGGTCGTGGCCAGCTATCCGCTGCCCGGCCCGTTGGTCGAGCTGGGCGAGCTGTACGAGGCCCGCGGCGGCGAGGGCGACAAGGCCAAGGCCCGCGACCAGTACGCCCTGGTCGACGCGTGGACCGCGCTGGCCCGCGCGAACGGCGTCAACGCCGACCTCGACACCGCCCTCGCGGCGGCGGACCACGGCGATCGCAAGGCCGCCCTGCGCGCCGCGCAGGCGGAGTGGGACCGCCGGCAGACCGTGCACACCGCGGACGCCCTCGCCTGGGCACTCCACGTCAACGGCCGTGACGAGGAAGCCCTCCCCTACTCCCGCCGTGCCACGGCGACCGGCTACCGCGACGCCACGTTCCTTTACCACCGCGGCATGATCGAACGCGCCACCGGCCACGAGAAGGAGGCCCGCGACAACCTGTCGGCGGCTCTCGAACTCAACCGGGGCTTCTCACCGCTGGGCGCCAAGGCCGCCCGTGCGGCCCTGGACGCGCTGGGCGGTGCCAAGTGAGCGCAACCGCAGGGAAGACGGCGCGGAAGGCGCATGCGCCGCACTCCGTGCGCCGTCGCCGGTTCGCCGCCTGCGTGGCGGTTCTCATGGCCACCCTCGCCCTGTTGCTCGTACCGACGGGAACGGCGGCCGCGCACCCGCTGGGGAACTTCACCGTCAACCGGTACGACGGTCTCGTCATCGGTCCCGGGAAGCTGCGGATCGACCACGTGGAGGATCTCGCGGAGATCCCGGCGACGCAGGCCAAGCCCGCGATCGACAAGGCGGGCAAGGAGAGTTGGGCCCGGCAGCGGTGCGAGACGGCGGCCCGGAAGAGCCGGGTGACCGTGGACGGGCGCAAGGCCGCACTGACCGTCGGGGACAGCCGCGTACGCGTGCGGCCCGGCCAGGCGGGGCTCGACACCCTTCGGGTGGAGTGCCGTTGGACGGCACCGCTGTCCGACGGCGACGTCTCCCTGCGCTTTCACGCCGCCGTCGACGACGGCCCCGGCTGGCGCGAGGTCACGGCGCGCGGCGACCGCATGACCCTCACCTCATCGGACGTCCCCACGAAGTCGGTGTCCCGTGAACTGACCAGCTACCCCCAGGAGTTGCTGTCGTCACCGGAGGACACGGCGACCGCATCCCTGGACGCCCGTCCCGGCGGCCCCGCCCTCGACGAGGAGAGCGCCGACGCCCCCGCCTCCTCCGTACTGCCACGCGGCGCCGACCGCTGGACTCGCGCTCTCGACGAGCTGGTGGCCCGGCACGACCTGAGCCTGGGCTTCGCGGCGCTCGCGATGGGCATCGCCGTACTGCTCGGCGCGCTGCACGCCCTCGCCCCGGGCCACGGCAAGACGATCATGGCCGCCACGGCCGCCGCCCGCGGCAACGCCACCCTCCGCGACGTCCTGCCGCTCGCCGCCTCCGTGACCGTCACCCACACCCTGGGCGTGATCGCCCTCGGCATCCTCGTCACCGCCGGTTCTGCGGCCGCCCCCTCCGTGATCGCCTGGCTCGGTGTGACCAGCGGGATCGTCGTCACCGTCGCCGGCGCCACCCTCGTACGCAGGGCGTGGCGCCAACGAGGACACGGGCACGGACACGGGCATGGACATGCGCACGGACATGGGCACAGCCACGGCCATGTTCACGATCACGGTCCCGACCACTCGGACGATCACGGGCACGATCACGGCCACACACACAGCCACGACGGGCATGGCCACGGGCATGAGAACGGGCATGACCAGGCCCTGTCTCTTATACACAACT
>NZ_JAAKZY010000277.1 GCF_011045015.1 Streptomyces scabichelini
GTGCGGTCGCGGCCATGCAGCCCGGCTGGAACCTGGGCAACACCTACGACGCCATCCCCGACGAGACCTCCTGGGGCAACCCGCCCGTCACCAGGGCGCTCCTCAAGAAGGTCAAGTCGCAGGGCTTCAAGAGCATCCGGCTGCCCGTCACCTGGGGCATCCACCAGGGCGCCGCGCCCGACTACACGATCGACCCGGCCTGGATGGCGAAGGTGCGGCAGGTCGTCGACATGGCGCTCGAAGAAGACCTCTACGTGCTGCTCAACATGCACCACGACTCGTGGATGTGGGTCAACAACCTCTCCACCGACCACGACGCCGTCCTCGCCCGCTACACCGCCACCTGGACCCAGATCGCGGCGGAGTTCCGGGACGAGCCTTCCCGGCTGGTGTTCGAGAGCATCAACGAACCGACGTTCAGCGGCACTTCCGGTGACGACGAGAACTACCGGCTGCTGGCGGAACTCAACAAGGTGTTCCACCGGATCGTCCGCGAGTCAGGCGGTGGAAACGCCGGCCGGCTGCTCGTCCTGCCCACCTTGTACACGAACTCCGACCAGGGGCGGCTCGACGCGCTGGCCGCCGAACTCACCGCTCTGCGCGATCCCATGATCGCCACGACGATCCACTTCTACGGGTGGTGGCCGTTCAGCGTGAACATCGCCGGCTACACGCGCTTCGACGCCACCTCGCAGCAGGACCTCACCGATCAGTTCGACCGCGCGTACAACACCTTCGTCGCCCACGGCATCCCGGTCATCATCGGCGAGTACGCCCTGCTCGCCTACGACCACAACCGCCCCGGCATCATCGAGCGGGGCGAACAACGCAAGTACTTCGAGTTCCTGGGCAACTACGCCCGCCAGCGGAAACTCACCACCATGCTGTGGGACGCGGGGCAGTTCCTGAACCGCAACACCCTCCAGTGGCGGGACCCGGAGCTGTTCGCCCAGATCAAGTCGAGCTGGACCACGCGCTCGGGCACCGCCTCCAGTGACCTGGTGTTCCTCCCGAAGTCGGGTGCCGTCGCCGACCAGACCCTCACGCTCAACCCGAACGGCACCGACTTCCAGGGACTGCGGCACGGCTCCCGCAACCTGGTGCAGGGCAGGGACTACACCGTCTCCGGCAACCAGCTCACGCTGACGGCCGCCGCGCTCACCGAGCTGGCAGGCGACCGGGCGTACGGGGTCAACGCGACGCTGGAGGCCAGGTTCTCCCGCGGCGTCCCGTGGCGGATCGATGTGATCACGTACGACACCCCGGTCCTGTCGGACGCCTCCGGGGACACCAGCGGTCTGACCATCCCCACGCAGTTCCGGGGCGACATGCTGGCGACGATGGAGGCCAAGTACGACGACGGCAGCAACGCCGGCCCGGCGAGCTGGACCTCCTACCAGCAGTGGGACAGCGCCTTCACGGCGTACACCGGTGACTCCATCAAGCTGACCCCCGACTTCGTCAACTCGCTCAAGGACGACTCCCGGGTCACACTCACCTTCCACTTCTGGAGCGGTGACTCGGTGACCTACCACGTCATCAAGGCGGGGAGCACAGTGACCGGCACGATCTCCTGACCGCGTCAGGATGAAACTCTGCTGAGCACAGCTGTCGCCGTCGCCGGTACCGCCGCGGTGGCGCCGCTGCTGTTCGCCTGCGGCGGCCGTGGACGGAGTCGTCAAGCCGGACGTCGCGCCGGTCGCCGGGGGGCGCCGACATCGCAACCGACGCCGGCTTGCCTGGTGGAACTCCGGTTTCAACACAGGCGGCCTGGCCGGCGCCCGAGTCGGTCAGCCGGTGCACGGCGGCCTCGAAGGCGGCCGTGCCCTTGGCGGCCCACTCCAGCATCGGGTCAGGGCGTGCGCTCACCGCGTCTCCCGACGGCAGGTGTTGCGGCACTCGCCGATCCCCTCGATCCGGGTGACGAGGAGCGAACCGTCCTGGATATAGCGGGCGGGCTTGCGGGCATGACCGACGCCGCCCGGAGTACCGGTGGCGATCACGTCGCCGGGCACCAGCGTGACGATTTCGGACAGGTACGCGATCAGCGTGGCCGGGTCGAAGACGAGGTCGCCGGTGTCGGCCTTCTGGACCGTGTCGCCGTCGACCTCGCACGACAGGCTCAAGCCCTGAGGGGCCACCGCGGGGTCGTCTGCGGTCACCAGCCACGGTCCGATGGGGGTGGTGGCCTCGAAGGTCTTGCCCTGGTGCCACTGGGTGGTGCGGTACTGCCAGTCGCGGGCGGTGACGTCGTTGAGCACGGTGTACCCGGCGATCGCGGCCCGCGCCCGCTCCGTATCGGCGTGCCGGACCTCGGCCCCGATGACGACGCCGAGTTCGGCCTCCCAGTCCATCTGCGTGGACGCAGCGGGCAGGGTCACCTCGTCGTACACGCCGACCAGCGCCCGAGCGTACTTGGAGAACAGCGTGGGATGCGAGGGCAGTTCGCGGCCCATCTCCAGAATGTGGGTGCGGTAGTTGAGGCCGACGCACACGACCTTCTCCGGCGCGACGACCACCGGGGCGTAGTCCAGGGCGCCCTCGTACGTTTCGCCGTCGGCGTCCGCGGCACGCGCCGCCCAGTCACTGTTGCGCAGGAACGCCACCAGGTCGCTCTCGCCCAGGTCCACCGCCTGGTCCTCGTCGACGCGGACGGCGCGCGTGCTGCCGTTGACCCGGATGGTGGCCAGCTTCACTTGTGTTCTCCTCGGGAGGTACGGGCGAGGCCCAGGGCCTCGTAGACGGGCTCGTCGCTGAAACGGAAAAGGTCGACCTGGGTACGGGCGGACAGCGAGACCTCGCACCAGGACGGGACGACGAACAGGTCGCCCTTGGCGATCTCGAAGACCTTGTCACCGACATGGGCGACCGCCTCACCCTCGAACACCTGCCAGACGGCGGAGCCGACCGTGCGCACCGGGGTGGTCTGTGTGCCGGCCCGCAGTCGGCGCATCTCGGCGCGCATCGTGACCAGAGCATCCTTGCCGGTGGTGGGGTTGGAAAAGCGGACTCCGGCGTGTCCGGGCTCGAGCACGCCGGGTACGCCTTCGTCCTCCAGCTCCAGCTGGGCGGTCAGGGCGGCGTCGGTGTGCTCCCAACGGTAGGCGCCCAGCGGGGAGTTGGGCTGCTCGGGCGGGCCGATCGGGCGCAGCCCGGGGTGGCCCCACAGGCGCTCGCCGCGCGAGCGCTCGGGGGTTTCGCGGGTGGAGAGCTCGTCGGGGCCGAACTCGAAGAAGCCGGCGTCCAGTTGGGAGACGAGCGGGATGTCGAGGCCGTCGAGCCAGGCCATCGGCTCGTCGGTGACGTTCTGGTGCTCGTGGAAGGCCCAGCTCGGCGTGAGCAGCAGGTCACCGCGCCGCATCGCCACCGCGTCCCCGTCGACGTTGGTCCACACGCCCTCGCCTTCGACCACGAACCGGAAGGCTCCCTGGCTGTGGCGGTGCGAGGGGGCGACCTCGCGCGGGCCCAGGTACTGGATCGCGGTCCACAGGGTCGCGGTGGCGTAAGGACGGCCCGGCAGGCCGGGGTTGGACAGGGCCATGGCGCGGCGCTCGCCGCCACGTCCCACCGGTACGAGCTCTCCGGAGCGCTGTGCGATGGGCAGCAGCTCCGCCCACCGCCACAGGTGCGGGACCGCGGCAGGCTGCGGCGACATCGGCATGAGGCCGTCCACCTGCGTCCACAGCGGGATCAGGCCCGCGTCCTCGAAGTCCGCGTACAGCTCGTCGAGCAGTTTGCGCCCGGTCTGTTCGCTGGTGGTGTCGGTCACGGAAACCTCCACGTCGTGTCTACGGCGACCGCCGGAAGAAGCGCGCATCGTCCCGCGCTGTTTCATGACGCTACGCCGACGTTTCCCATCACCGGAATCCTTGAAGGCTAGGATTCCTCTATGAAGAATTCAGCGGGCCGTTCGCCCAGTCCCTCGTATCCGGTGAGTGCAGCCGGCAACGCCCTGCGCGTCGTCCGGCTGCTGCACGAGCTCGACGAGTTGCGGGTGATGGACGTCGCGGACCGGCTCGGCGTCGCGCGCTCGACCGCTCACCGGATCCTCGCGATGCTCGTCTTCGAGGGATTCGCGGCGCAGGACCGCCACAAGGTGTACCGGCCGGGGCCGGCTCTGCAGGCGATCAGGGGAAGCCAGGCGGCTCCTCCCCCGGATCTGACCACCATCGCCCACCCTCACCTGCGACGACTGGCGGACGCCGTCCGAGAGACGACCCACCTGATGGTGCTGGAGGGCAACGGCACCCGCTTCCTGGACGGCATGGAGGGCCCCCAGGCGCTGCGCGTCAGCTACCGCACCGGCACGCTCCTGCCCGCGCACGTGACTTCGGGCGGCAAGGCCCTGCTCGCGGCACTGCCTGCGGACCGGCTCCGGTCTCTCTACCCCAACGGGCTCCCCGGGGACCGGGCCAAGGCCTCCGAGGCGTCCGAGGACTTGGAGCGCCTGATGAACGAGCTGGTGTCCGTGCGCCGCCACGGCTACGCCCTCAACCTCCAGGAGAGCGAGCGCGGCGTGCACGCCGTCGGTGCATGCGTACGCGACCGCACCGGCACCGCCGTGGCCGCCGTAGCCGTGGCGGCTCCGTCCGTCCGCTGCACCCGCGCGCGGCTCACGGAACTGTCATGCCCTCTGCTCGCGACCGTGCAGGACATCGGTCAGGAGCTGTGAAGGACGACGGCGTGTGCGCCATCGTCAAGCCGCACGGTCCGCGAAGAACTGCGGTCACCAACAGGGATGAGGGTCCGTCAGGGCTTGAGCACGATCTTTCCCCTCGTGTGCCGACGTTCCAGCTCTCGGAAGGCCTCGCGGACTTCGTCGAGCCGGTAGACACGGGCGATGGGGATTTCCAGATCACCGTCGACGATCAGCGTGGCGAGTTCCCCGAGGACGTCGGTGCTTGCCGCCGCCGCGCTGCCCTCCGCCTTGGTGCCGTGCTTCGCCGCGCCCGCGAAGTCGATGATCGTGTTGATCCGTTCGCCGGGCACGCCGAGTTCCAGCGCCAGTTCGATGTAGGGAGCGCCGAAGGTGTCGATGAAGGCGTCGATCGTGCCGTCGGCCGCGGCGCGGATGCGCTCACCGACGTCCTCGCCGTAGGTCAGTGGGATCGCTCCGTGCCGCGCAAGCCATGCGTGGTTGGGCTCGCTTGCCAGACCGATGACGGTGGCTCCGGCGTGCCGCGCGAGTTGTACGACGAGAGAGCCCACCCCGCCGGCGGCCCCGGCGACGACGACTGTCTCGCCACGCCCGACCTTGACGGCGTGTACCGCCGCGTAAGCCGTGGTACCGGCGATGTAGAGCGCGCCGGCCTGCTCCCACGGGACGCCCGCCGGTCGAGGGCTGAGCTGATCCTCCTCCACGATCACGTACTCGGCGTGGCCGGCCCGGTTGTGGGTGAAGCCGATCACCTCGTCACCGACGGCGAATCCGGTGACTCCTCCGCCGAGTTCCTCGACGATCCCGGCGAGGTCGCTGCCCTGGCCCGACGGGAACGTCGCCGGAAACCTGTCATGCAGGAACCCCTGCCGGATCGCGGCCTCGCCCGGGTTGATCCCGGTGGCCACCACCTTGACGAGTACCTGGCGTTCACCGGGCTCGGGCCGTTCGACGTCGACCACGTTCAGTACGTCGATGCCCCCGTACTCCGCGAATCGCACTGCTTTCGGCATCATGACTCCTCTGATCGCACAGCGGGTGAAGAGAAAGCGGGACTACGCAGGCTGTCGGTCGTTCACAGCCCCAGGATTCGCTCGGCATTGCCGTGTGCGATGCGCCCGAGGTCGGCCGGCGCGTACGGTGCGGAACGCAGGAACCCCACCGCCTCGGCGCTGGACTCGAACGGGTAGTCGATGGCGAACAGCACCCGGTCGACACCGACGGCATGGACGGCTCCCAGCAGTGCGGCATGCGACATGACTCCGCTGGTGGTGACGTACACATTGTTCCGCAGGTAGTACGAGGGCAGGTGCTGCACCCTCTGCTCAACAGGCACTTGGGGGTAGCGGCTGTCGAGCCGGGCCATCTGGAACGGCAGCAGCTCGCCCATGTGCCCCAACGTCACCGAGGCGCCCGGGAACTCGTCGAACACGCCGCCGTAGATCAGCCGAAGCGCATGGGCACCCACTGTCGCGGTCCAGCCCCAGGACGGCCCGACCAGCACGGGGTACCCGTCGAAGACACGCCAGTTGTCGGCCGGAACAACAGCCGGATGCAGATACAGCGTCACGCCGAGGCGCTCCAGCTCGGCCCATACCGGCCTGAACCGCGGCTCGTCCAGGTAGTGCCCCCGCACATGGTCGTTGTACAGCACGCCCTTGAGCCCGAGTTCCTTCACAGCCCGGCGCAGCTCCACGACCGCGGCCTTGGGATCCTGCAGTGGCAGGACCGCGAAGCCCGTGAACCGTTTCGGGTGTGCGGCGACCACCTTGGCCAGATGGTCGTTGACCCGCCGTGCGACGGCCACAGCCTCCGCCGGATCCTCGATCACTTCCAGACCCGGCGTGGAATACGAGAGGACCTGGACATCGACGCCGTTGGCGTCCATGTCCGCCAGCCGCAGTTCGGTCAGATCGTCCAGGCGCCGGAACCACTCCTGCTTGATCGCCTCCGGCACCTCCATGCGCTGACGGATCGCTGCCTCCTGGCGGATGGCTCCAGGAATGGAGAACGCCTCTTCCACGGCCACGATGCGCATCTTTTTCTCCTTCTGAGTGTTCCGACGGTCCTTCGAGCTGCCGACCGTCGTTGAGGCGCGGCTGCCGGGCGCCGCCTCGGCGGCGAGCGCGGGCGACCCCGCGACCAGACCGCCGACCACGGCGGCTCCTCCGGCAGCGGCGGTCGCGGCGATGAATCTTCGCCGGGTGGCGTCGGTGGGGGGCTCGGCGGGTGGAGTCACGGCTTGGAAGGGACGTTCGTTGGACATGTCCGCTCTCCCTCGATGGTGGCGCGGGTGGTTGTCGGGACGTACCAATGCCTGTTGCGCTCCGCGAAGGTGCGCGTCGTTTCCTCCGGAGAGGTCCGATGGCCCCCCGAGCCGCCGCCATCGGGTCGTGTTGGCGGACATGGCGTCGGCTGGTTGCGGGCGGCTCGCACCATCGGCGAGCCGCCTCCGGCGACTGGGTCCGAGGTGGTGCGCCATCTCGGACCCGGTGCCGAGCCGGTCAATGACCGGCCTCGTGACGGAGTGGACGCCGGAACGCGCTCGGCCCGGACCGGTCGCCTCCGCCCGTCAGTTGATCAGTCGGTCTTCTCGCCGCTCTCGGCCAGGATCCTGTTGCGCACGCCGGCGAGGGCTCCAGCCATCGCCCCCGCGGGCCTGCCGAAGGTGGTGGCCGAGAACTGAGCGGGGCCGGTCTTGGCGGTGAAGGAGTGTGGGTAGGCGAACTCCCGGAGTCCTTCCTCGCCCTGCTTGCGCCCGTAACCGCTGTCGCCGCGACCGCCGAAGGGCACCGCGGGGTTGATGGAGAACACCAGGGCGTCGTTGATGCTGGTCATTCCGACGCGGAGGCGACGCGCGACGGCTTCGCCGCGGTCGCGGCTGAAGACGGCGCTGCCCAGTCCGTACCGGCCGGCGTTGATGTGAGCGATGGCCTCCTCGGTGTCGGTGACCTTGACGACGGCGAGCGTGGGCCCGAACGTCTCCTCCGTCGCCGCCAGGGCGTCGGGCGTCACGCCGACGAGGATGGTGGGGGTGACATAGCGCTCCCCCACTGCCTCGATGCCACCGACAGTGGCTGTCGCGCCGCGCTCGAGAGCGTCCTGGATGTGCTCCCGAATGATCGGGATCTGGGTGGGCAGGGGAACGGGCCCGATCTCCGCGGCCTCGTCGCTGCCAACGCGTACCTGCTTGGCAAGGTCGCTGATCTTCTCGACGAACTCGTCGTGAACCGACTCGACGACGTAGGCCACTTCGAGACTGATGCAGCCGTGTCCGGTGTTCTGCAGAGCGCCCCACACCACGTGCTTGGCGGCTTCGTCCAGGTCGGCGTCCTCGGCCACGATGACGCCGTCCTTTCCGCCGAGTTCGAGCAGTACGGGGGTCAGGGTCTGCGCGCACTGGGCGGCCACCGTCTTGCCGGTGTTGACGCTGCCGGTGAACGCGAGCTTGTTCAGGCCGGCTTCGATGAGTGCCTGGCCCGTGGCCCCGAACCCGTTGAGGCACTGGAGGACGTTCGGGAAGCCGGGGACCGCGCGCTGCCAGGTCCGGGCGAGCCACTCCCCGATGCCGGGCGTGATCTGGCTGGGCTTGAGGATGGCGGCGTTGCCGGCCGCGATCGCCTCGATCAGGATGGCCCCTGGCGTGAGCAGCGGGAAGTTCCACGGGCCGATGACACCGACGACGCCGTAGGGCTGGTATTCGACCCACGCACGCTGATTGGGCACGGTGGGGCTGCCCGGCACCTCCCGGCGTCCCAGCACGCGCTCGGCGTTCTCGATGGCGAACTGCACGTGCTCCAGAATCCCGAGCACCTCCACGCGGGCGTCGTCGAGGGGTTTGCCGTTCTCGGCGTGGATGAGGGCGGCCCCCTCTTCGCCGCTCACGGCTATCTCCCGCCGCCAGGCGCGCAGTTGCTCGGCGCGGCCCTCGAATCCGAGGTCCCACCAGGGACCGGAGACCGAGCGGGCAGCAGCGACGGCCGCGGCCGCCTCTTCCTTGCCCGCCGCGGGATACCTTGCGAACTCGGCCCCGGTGGCCTGATCGATGGTGACTACCTCGCTCCCGTCATATCCGATGACTCCGTCACGGGTGATCGCTGGAGTGTTGTTGGTCACGGGTTTCTCCCACTTTCTTACGACCGCCTGTGCGCGTAGCGCCCCGAGGGCGAGGGCAGACGGCGGGCGTGGTGCTCGGCGCGAAGGGCTGCTGGATGGCAGCGGATGCACGCCGACATGAATGAACTTCAGCCAGGCCGCTGACGCCGAGGAGGGTCGGCTTCATCGACCTGCGATGCGGCCTGCGCCGGCCCCCATTTGCGATGGCTCGGGGCCGCGGCACCACCAGAGTATCAACTACTTTAACTCACATCAAACACTTGATTCTAGTGAAGCTTTTTAAGATTCGGTCAGAGATGGCCGGCTGCTTCCGACTCAGCCGACCAGGTCGAGGGCGGCACGGACGACGCTGTCCGCATCGAGCCCGTGATGGCGGTAGACGTCCTCGAGCGATCCGGACTGTCCGAACCGGGTCACGCCGAGGGAGGAGACCGGCACACGGTTGATGGTGGCCAGGAAGGCCAGGGTGTGCGGATGGCCGTCGAGGACGGTGACCAGCGGTGTGGCGCGCCCGGCAGGGAAAGCCTGATCCAGTACCCAGGACTCGGCCTGTTCGTGGCCCTGTCCGGCACGCACCGCCCGGTACAGGAGGTCGGGGCTGGTGACACACACCACGTCCGCCGGGACGCCGTCCTGCGCCAGACGATCAGCGGCTGCAAGCGCCTCCGGCACCACCGCACCCATCGCCGCGATGGTGACCTTCGCGCCGTCAGTGCGCAACAGGGGATACGCCCCGGCGACGACCTGGCGCCGGCGACGCTCCCGGGCGGCGGGGTCACCGGGCACTGTGGCCAGCGTCTGGTCGATGGGCCGCGTCGACAGCCGTACGTACGCGGAGCTGCCGTCCGGTCTGCCGAGCCGGGCCATGCCGGCGAGCAACGTCCATTCGGCGTCGATGACGAACGCCGGTTCGTAGGAGACGCAGCCGGGTTGCTCCAGGCCGATGGACGGCGTCTTGATCGACTGGTGCGCACCCCCTTCCGGGGCCAGAGAGACCCCGGAGGGTGTACCGACCAGAAGGGACTGTCCACCGGCGTAGATGCCGAACGACCAAGGTTCGAGGGCGCGTTCCACGAAGGGGTCGTACAACACGCCGATCGGCAGGAGCGGCTGTCCCCACCTGCTCCAGCAGGCACCCAGTTCGCCGATCAGGCCGACAAGGTTCGTCTCGGCGATGCCCAGTTCGATGTGCTGCCCGGACGGCCTTTCCCGCCAGTGCAGGATGGTCTCGGCGTCATCGGCGAACCAGTCGCGCAGTTCGGTGGACGACCACACGCCGACCTTGTTGACCCACCCGCCCAGGTTCGTGCTGGAGCTGACATCCGGGCTGACCGTGACCACCCGTGCGGCCACCTCCGGGGCCACCCTGGTCAGGTCCAGCAGAACCCGGCCAAGGGCGGCCTGAGTTGTCGCGGTCCCGGACGGTGTCCGCCCGATGTCGACCGGCACGGCCGGCGGCGCCTGGCGCGCCGTCTCGCGCCTGCGCAGCCGCCCTGCGGCCCGCCGGCACAGCTCGTGGGCCGCGCTGTCCTCGCCGAAGGCGCGCCAGGGGTGCGCCGGATCGGCTCCGAGCCGCTCGGCGAGCTCCCGCATCTGCTCCTCGGTCAGCAGAGCCGAATGGTTCTGCGGATGCCCCTTGCTGGCCAGCCCGTAGCCCTTGATGGTGTAGGCGAAGATCACCGTGGGACGGCTGTCGTCGATCGCCGAGAAGGCCGCGTCCAGTGCGGCCAGGTCGTGGCCGCCCAGGTTGGCCATCGCGTCGACCAACGCCGGGTCCACGACCTGGTCGACCAGCGCGCGGATCCGGTCGGCGCCGGGGCCTTCGGGCAGCCGCCCGCGCAGTTGCCCGGCATCGCACCGCAAGAGCCGTTGATATTCAGGGTTGGTCATCGTGTCGATCCGTTGCCGCAGTTCCTCGCCGCCCGGCCGGGCGAACAGTTCCTCGAGCAGCCGCCCGTACTTGAGCGTGATGACCTGCCAGCCGGCCGCGGTGAACATGCCCCGCAGTTTTTCGGCCGCGATGTCGGGCACGACCCGGTCCAGCGACTGCCGGTTCAGGTCGACGACCCAGACCACCTCTCCCAGTTCACCGACAGCGGGATCGAGCACCGCCTCCCACACGGCGCCCTCGTCCAGTTCGGCATCGCCCACCAACGAGAACTGCCGTCCGGTGCCCACGTCGCCGACTGTGGCGTTGACATAGCGTCGCGAGAGCGCGCCCCATATCGGAGCGGTCGCACCTATGCCGACGGACCCCGTCGAGTAGTCGACGGGGTCCGGATCCTTGGATCGGCTCGGGTAGCTCTGCAGTCCGCCGAACTCGCGCAGCCCCGGCAGACAGGACGCGTCCAGTTCGCCCAGCAGGTAGTTGATCGCGTGCAGTACGGGCGATGCGTGCGGTTTCACCGACACCCGGTCCTGCGGCCGCAGGTGCCGGAACCAGAGCGCCGTCATGATCGACGCCATGGATGCCGACGACGCCTGGTGCCCGCCCACCTTGAGCCCCGAAGAGTTCGCGCGCACGCGGTTCGCGTGGTGGATGATCGCCGATGACAGCCAGAGCACCCTGCTTTCCACCTCGCGCAGAACGCCGAGGTCGTCCCGGGTCTCGGGCGGCGTGGTTACTGGGCTACTCATGACTGACCAACTCCTGCGGTCGGCGGCGGATTCACCGCCGCATACATGCCGACGCGGCCAGTTGGCTCTTGCTGCTCCAGAGCGCTCTTGGGTGCTGTAGGCCCCGCCCACTCCTCCACTCTTGAACCAGAGCCAAGCTAGTTCTGGAGTAGCGATCCAGTCAATACCGGCGAAGAAGGCGAGGAATCTGCCATCTATCACTCATGACTCCTAGTCAAGAGCAAGACAGGCAGGCGACCATCACCTACCCGCCAGTCACGACTGCCCTAAGCTCGCGGGTCCGTGTAGCGAGCCGCGGGGGTGGGCCGGAAGCCGCCCGCCATCACAGTGGCCTCTGCGGCGAGCAATGCGTCCAGAGCTGAGTCCTGGTCTTCCAGACCAGGGACACAGACGGTCTCACCGAGACGCAGCCCGGCCAGACTGGCCGAGGCCACGTCCTCAGGCAGCATTGCCCGGGGGTTGCCGCGTGCGGCGCCACCGTTCCACTCCGTTGCCACAATGCTGGGGCACACCACCTGGACACGGACCGGGGTATCGGCGAGTTCGCCCGCGAGCGTGCGCGTGAATCCCAGGGTGGCGAAGTGAGGCGACAGTGACGACGGTGCCTTCGCCTGCCGCGAGCATTCCGGGAAGTGCGGCGCGGACCAGCTGAATGGGGGCGACGGCGTTGAGGGTGAGCAGAGGTTCGATGTCGGCCGGGTCGACATCGATGAGCGGGGCGTAGCCGCCGGCACCGGCGTTGCTGATCAGCATGCGTACGTCCCCGGCGGCCAGGCGGTCGGCGACAGCAGCGATGCCGTCGCGAGTCATGAGGTCGGCGGGCAGCACCTCGACCGCCGCACCACGAGCGCGGAGCTCTTCGGCCAGGTCGACGAGCCGGCCGGCGCGTCGCGCCACCAGGATGAGGTCGTGGTCGTCCGCCAGGAGCCGGGCGTAGGCGGCGCCGATGCCGGAGGAGGCACCAGTGATCAGGGCGATGTTGCGAGTCATGGGGCCAATGCCCTTCAAGTACTAGTGTCCTGCGCCAGTAGTTGATCGTTAGTTGGTATGTGACTCCTACTGCTGGTGCGTCAGTTCCTCGTCGGGGCCCGAAACTGGAGCCATTGCTGCTGTCTGCTGAGGAGCGGGCGGAGTT
>NZ_JAAKZY010000278.1 GCF_011045015.1 Streptomyces scabichelini
CAGCCCCCAGTTTCGGGAAGGGGCGGGGCTGGGGAAAGAAACCCTCCCCCCACCAGGCCGGACAGGAACCGAAGAAAAGAGGTTGACCCCCCGTGGAGGATGAACTCGTCGCGAAGGCCAAGGCGTGGCTGGCCGAAGACCCCGACCCGGAGACCAGGGACGAACTCACCACGCTGATTGACGCCGGGGACAAAGCGGAGCTCACCGCACGATTCACCGGCACCCTCCAGTTCGGCACCGCGGGCCTCAGGGGCGAGCTGGGCGCCGGCCCCATGCGTATGAACCGCGCGGTGGTCATCCGCGCCGCCGCAGGCCTCGCCGCGTACCTCAAGGGCAAGGGCCAGGAGAACGGCCTGGTCGTCATCGGGTACGACGCCCGCCACAAGTCGGAGGACTTCGCCCGCGACACCGCCGCGGTGATGACCGGCGCGGGCCTGAGGGCAGCCGTACTCCCCCGCCCCCTCCCCACTCCCGTCCTCGCCTTCGCCATAAGGCACCTCGGGGCCGTCGCGGGCGTGGAGGTGACCGCCAGCCACAACCCGCCCCGCGACAACGGTTACAAGGTCTACCTCGGTGAGGGCTCCCAGATCGTGCCTCCGGCGGACGCCGAGATCGCCGCGGAGATCGAAGCGATCGCGGGCCTGAGCGACGTACCGCGTCCGGCCGGGGGGTGGGAGACCCTCGCCGACGGCGACGACAGCGTCCTGAGCGCCTATCTCGCCCGTACGGACGCCGTACTCGCCGCGGGCTCCCCCCGCACCGCCCGCACCGTCTACACAGCCATGCACGGCGTCGGCAAGAACACTCTCCTCGCCGCCTTCGCCCGCGCGGGGTTCCCGGAACCCGTCCTCGTCGCCGAACAGGCGGATCCGGACCCGGACTTCCCGACCGTCGCCTTCCCGAACCCGGAGGAACCGGGCGCGATGGACCTGGCCTTCGCGAAGGCCCGCGAGACGAATCCGGACCTGATCATCGCGAACGACCCGGACGCGGACCGCTGCGCCGTAGCTATTGAGGACGGCGGCGACTGGCGCATGCTGCGCGGCGACGAGGTCGGCGCGCTCCTCGCCGCCCATCTCGTACGGCGCGGGGCCCGCGGCACCTTCGCGGAGTCGATCGTCTCGTCCTCCCTCCTCGGCCGTATCGCTGAGAAGGCCGGCCTCCCGTACGAGGAGACCCTGACGGGCTTCAAGTGGATCGCCCGGGTGGACGGCCTCCGTTACGGCTATGAGGAGGCCCTTGGCTACTGCGTGGACCCCGAGGGCGTACGGGACAAGGACGGCATCACGGCGGCGCTCCTGATCGCGGAGCTGGCCTCGGAGCTCAAGGAACAGGGCAGGACCCTCCTCGACCTCCTCGACGACCTCGCGGTGGAATACGGTCTGCACGCCACGGATCAGCTCTCGGTCCGCGTGGAGGACCTCTCCCTGATCGCGAGCGCCATGCGTCGGCTTCGCGAGCAGCCTCCCGTCCGCCTCGGCGGCCTGGCGATCACCAAGTCCGAGGACCTGACGAAGGGCACGGACAAGCTCCCGCCCACGGACGGCCTGCGCTACGCCCTCGACGGCGCCCGCGTCATCGTCCGCCCCAGCGGCACGGAACCGAAGCTGAAGTGCTACCTGGAGGTCGTGATCCCGGTCGCCTCCCACGCCGACCTGCCCATGGCGCACAACAAGGCGACGGCCCTCCTGACGGCCATCAAGCGGGACCTCTCCGCGGCGGCGGGCATCTGACCGGCACCCGATGGGGTGCGCGCAGGCGCCGGTGCGCTCAGGCACCCGTGGCCGAGCGCACCCCCGAACCGCCTTTTCCGGCCAGGCTCACCTCAAGGCCAGTACCGCCACCACCCACGCCAGCGCCAGCACCACGGCCAGCGGCCAGAGCGGGCGCCCGCGTTCGGGCCCGGTGCTCTCCCCTGTCGGCCGCAGCGCGGGGTGCGTACGCATCGCGCTGAGCTCGGCGGCCAGTGCGTCGTACGGATGGACCAACCCCCGGCTGCGCTCGAACCAGCCCCATTGAGGCGCGGCGACCGCCCAGTCGTCGCCCCGCCAGCGCAGCTGCAGCTGGAACCGCTGTCGCCGCACGGAGCGGAGGCTCTCCCAGGAAACGTGCCGGGGTCCGAGCAGCCCGGTGATCCACAGGCCCGTACGGTCGGCGGTGATGCGCCAGGCGAGCTTCGTGGGAACGCGGACCGTGCCGTAGAGGCCGAGCACGACGCCGAGAGCCAGCTCCCACAGGGGCGCGCCGGATTCGGTGAACCAGGCCCAGCAGATCCAGTTGACCCACGCCACCAGCAGCACGGCCGACACCCAGTCCAGCCACCCGGCACGCCAGCGGCGCACCGCGACGGGGTCCTGCGCCTCGGCCAGCTTCCGGGCCTGCTCCTCCAGTTGACGGCTCTGCGCCTCCCGGGCCCTCTCCCGTTCGATACGCCGCCGCCCCGCGCTCAGCGACAAGGGGCGTACGGGCCCCGACGACCACTCCGTCAGCGGAGGCTGGTCCGGATCCACGTCGGCGCTGACGACGAGGACCTCGGCGCCGTCGAAGGGCGCGCCGTAGAGGACGGCTTCGCGGATCGGGCCCGGGGTGTCGGCGTCCACGACTTCGAGGAGCCGCTCGATCTTCTCCTCGTCGTCCTCGTCCGGGTCCTCCCCCTCCTCCCCTTCGTCGTCGTCCTCACCGTCGAACGAGGTCAGGTCGACGGTGAACAGGGGCCGGGCCGCCCTGAGGTCGTCCGCCGCGTACACCTCCGTGCTGCCCTGCGCGTCGTCGCGCACGAGGACGCGAAGCACCGGCGCGGGCGCCCGGCGCAGTCCCACGGCCCCGCGTCGGGCGAACCAGGCCGAGGCCAGGGCGGTCACGCCGAGGCCCGCCACGAAGAAGGCGACGACCCAGGCGCCCCGGCGGTCGTCGGCCGAGTCCCAGAGGCCCGAGGTGGCGGCGGTCAGCACGCCGAGCACGAGGACCCCGAGGCCGAGCGTGCGCAGGAAACTGCCGCGCCGCACCGGCTCGTCCGCGTCCGGCAGCCGCGCCGTGACGCCCTCGGTGGCCTCCAGCGCCCGCTCGAACTGTGGGCTCCGGGCCCGCAGGCGTACGGCGACGACCGCCCAGGAGCTCACCACGACGAGCATGAAGACAGCGGTCACCACCCACGGCTGCGACGGTGCCTGGACCGCGAGCGCGATGAGCATCGCGGGCGCTCCGGCCCAGACGAGCTCGGGCCGCGAGAGCACCCACAGGACGTACACCGCGAACGCCGCCGCGAGCGGTGGCCACAGCCCGCCGAGCGCCGCCGCCCAGCCGCCCGCGCACAGGGCGAGGGTGGTCACTCCGGCCGCGACCGAGCCGCGTACGCGGAGGAACGTCCAGCGCGGCGGCAGCGCGAGCGACCAGCCCCCGGCCTGCCCGGCCGTCCACTCCCGGCAGCCGTCGGGTATCGCGGCGGCGGGCAGCCGCAGCGGCTCGTCGTACGACACATCTACTCCCTCGGTGCACGGTCAGGCCGGTGGTGACGGGGTCAGTGGTGACTGACCGGTGGTGGCAGGACGCCCGGAGGCGAGGGCAGCCACTGCTCTCTCGTACGGCCGAGCGCGCCCATCGCCTCAAGCGCGGCCCGCCCCATCCCCTCAAGAACCGCGAGCAGCCGCCTCACGAGCCTCGTGCGCAGTCACATCAATAGCCGCGTGCGCAACTGTCACAAGATCCCGAATACGCCGCGGGTGCAAGGCCCTTGGCGCGCAGCCGTGACAGACCGCGGGTCCTGGAGGTCACCCCACCGCCAGCAGAATGATCAGCAGCACCGCACCGGCCAGCGCCGGCCCCACGATCTCGTAGGCCCACCGCACCGACGGCTCCCCCTGCGCCCGCTTGTCCGGCCCACGGGCCTCCACCAGCTCACGCAGCTCGTCCATGATCTGGTCGGCCTGGGCGCGCACGGGTCCGGTCGGCACCGGCAGCGGGGACGGGCGGGACGGACGGACGTCGCTGCCCTCCTTGGCCCCGCGGGCCTCCCTCTTCGCCGCCTTCTTGCGGGCCCGCAGCGAGACGGGTATCGCCCACAGCTGGTACTTGGTGCCGGACTTGTCGAACACCTCGTTCGAGTAACCGGAGCGCAGCGCGTCGACCGTGCCCCAGGGCAGCACGATCAGGCGGAAGGGGTTGCGGATGCGCAGCCGCTCCTCGTTCGCGAAGACGGCCGGGCGCAGTGTGAAGGCGACCACCAGCGGGACGAAGAGTATGAGCCCGGCGAGCGCCAGCCACGGCGTGCGGCCCTCGCCCACGATCAGCGCGTCGATGCCGAGCCAGCCCGCGATGGCGAGCAGCAGCACGCCGCCCGCGATGCCCGCGGGCGACCGGTAGATCCGGTCCCTGGACTCCGGACCCGTGGGTCGCGACCGTTCCGGGGAGCCCGCGGTATCCGGAGCACCCACAGAATCCGGAGCGCCCTGCGAATCCGCGGAGCCCGTGGAATCCGGGGAAGCGGAAGAGCCCGAGGAGTTCGGTGTGGGTGGCTGATGATCCGGGGTCGTCATAGTCCCGATTCTGCCCGACGCCTCTGACAACGCTCATCCGCGGTCGTCGAGCGCTCACTCTCGACACTCTCGACGAGCTCCGGGAAAGCCCTGGGGGTTGTACAGCCGCTACGCGCGTAGATATGCTCCCCTCGTGACCATGCCCACCACAGCACCAGCCGCACACGCACTCGGCGACGTGACCGCGTCCGACAGCACGCTGCGCCGCTTCCTCCACGGGCTGCCCGGAGTCGACACGGTCGGCCTGGAGGCGCGCGCCGCCTCGCTCGGCACCCGCTCCATCAAGACGACGGCGAAGGCGTACGCCATCGACCTCGCCATCTCGATGGTCGACCTGACGACGCTGGAAGGCGCGGACACCCCGGGCAAGGTCCGGGCGCTCGGCGCCAAGGCCGTCCACCCCGACCCCACGGACCGTACGACGCCCACGACGGCGGCCGTCTGCGTCTACCCCGACATGGTGGCCACCGCCAAGGAAGCCGTCGCGGGCTCCGGCGTGAAGGTCGCCTCCGTCGCCACCGCCTTCCCGGCAGGGCGTGTCGCGCTCGGCGTGAAGCTGGCCGACGTACGTGACGCCGTCGCGGCCGGAGCGGACGAGGTCGACATGGTCATCGACCGAGGCGCGTTCCTCGCGGGGAACTACATGAAGGTGTACGACGAGATCGTCGCCGTGAAGGAGGCCTGCGGGACGAGCGCCCGCCTGAAGGTCATCTTCGAGACCGGCGAGCTGTCGACGTACGACAACATCCGGCGGGCGAGCTGGCTCGGCATGCTGGCCGGGGCGGACTTCATCAAGACCTCGACGGGCAAGGTCGCGGTGAACGCGACGCCCGCGAACACCCTGCTCATGCTGGAGGCCGTACGCGACTTCCGTGCGCAGACCGGGGTACAGGTCGGGGTGAAGCCCGCGGGCGGCATCCGCACCAGCAAGGACGCGATCAAGTTCCTGGTCCTGGTGAACGAGACGGCGGGCGAGGACTGGCTGGACAACCACTGGTTCCGTTTCGGCGCCTCGTCGCTCCTCAACGATCTGCTGATGCAGCGCCAGAAGCTGGCCACGGGCCGTTACTCCGGCCCCGACTACGTGACGGTGGATTGATCATCATGGCTTCCGTATTCGAGTACGCGCCGGCCCCCGAGTCCCGGTCCGTCGTCGACATCGCGCCCTCGTACGGCCTGTTCATCGACGGCGAGTTCACCGAGGCGGCGGACGGCAGGGTCTTCAAGTCAATCTCGCCCTCCACCGAAGAGGTCCTCTCCGAGGTCGCCCAGGCGGGCGAGGCGGACGTCGACCGTGCGGTGAGGGCCGCCCGTAAGGCCTTCGAGAAGTGGTCCGCGCTGCCCGGCTCCGAGCGCGCCAAGTACCTCTTCCGTATCGCCCGCATCATCCAGGAGCGCAGCCGCGAACTGGCCGTCCTGGAGACGCTGGACAACGGAAAGCCCATCAAGGAGACGCGCGACGCCGACCTCCCGCTCGTAGCCGCGCACTTCTTCTACTACGCGGGCTGGGCCGACAAGCTGGGCCATGCGGGCTTCGGCGCGGACCCGAAGCCGCTGGGCGTCGCGGGCCAGGTCATCCCCTGGAACTTCCCCCTCCTCATGCTGGCTTGGAAGATCGCCCCGGCCCTCGCGACCGGCAACACGGTGGTCCTGAAGCCCGCCGAGACGACTCCGCTGTCGGCACTGTTCTTCGCGGACATCTGCCGCCAGGCGGGCCTGCCCAAGGGTGTCGTCAACATCCTTCCGGGATACGGCGACACGGGCGCGGCCCTGGTCGCGCACCCCGACGTGAACAAGGTCGCCTTCACCGGCTCCACGGCCGTGGGCAAGGAGATCGCGCGGACCGTCGCCGGCACCCGCAAGAAGCTCACCCTTGAACTCGGCGGCAAGGGCGCCAACATCGTCTTCGACGACGCCCCCATCGACCAGGCCGTCGAGGGCATCGTCACGGGCATCTTCTTCAACCAGGGCCAGGTCTGCTGCGCGGGCTCCAGGCTCCTCGTACAGGAGTCGATCCATGACGAGCTCCTTGACTCGCTGAAGCGCCGCCTGTCGACTCTCCGTCTGGGCGACCCCCTCGACAAGAACACGGACGTCGGCGCGATCAACTCCGCCGAGCAGCTCGCGCGCATCACCGCACTCGCCGAACAGGGCGAGGCGGAGGGCGCCGAGCGCTGGTCCCCGGCCTGCGAGCTCCCGTCCTCCGGCTACTGGTTCGCCCCGACGCTCTTCACGAACGTCACCCAGGCGCACACGATCGCCCGCGACGAGATCTTCGGCCCTGTCCTGTCCGTCCTCACCTTCCGCACCCCGGAGGAGGCGGTGGCCAAGGCCAACAACACGCAGTACGGCCTCTCCGCCGGCGTCTGGACGGAGAAGGGTTCCCGCATCCTGGCGGTGGCGAACAAGCTCCGTGCGGGCGTCGTCTGGTCCAACACGTTCAACAAGTTCGACCCGGCCTCGCCGTTCGGCGGCTACAAGGAGTCGGGCTTCGGCCGCGAGGGCGGTCGCCACGGCCTGGAGGCGTACCTCGATGTCTGACCGTCTCAGTGTGTTCAAGACCTACAAGCTGTACGTGGGCGGAAAGTTCCCGCGTTCTGAGAGCGGCCGGGTGTACGAGGTGACGGACTCCAAGGGCAAGTGGCTGGCGAACGCGCCCCTTTCGTCCCGTAAGGACGCCCGTGACGCCGTCGTGGCGGCCCGCAAGGCCTTCGGCGGCTGGTCCGGCGCGACTGCGTACAACCGCGGCCAGATCCTCTACCGCATCGCGGAGATGCTGGAGGGACGGCGGGATCAGTTCGTCCGCGAGGTCGCCGACGCCGAAGGGCTCTCCAAGGCCAAGGCGGCCGTGCAGGTCGACGCCGCGATCGACCGCTGGGTCTGGTACGCGGGCTGGACCGACAAGATCGCCCAGGTTGTGGGCGGCGGAAACCCGGTGGCGGGCCCGTTCTTCAACCTGTCGACGCCCGAGCCGACGGGTGTCGTGACGGTCATCGCCCCCCAGGAGTCGTCCTTCCTCGGCCTGGTCTCGGTGGTCGCCCCGGTGATCGCGACCGGCAACACGGTGATCGTCATCGCGAGCGAGAAGTCCCCGCTCCCGGCCCTCTCCCTCGGCGAGGTCCTGGCCACCTCCGACCTACCCGGCGGCGTGGTCAACGTCCTGTCCGGTCGTACGGCCGAGATCGCGACCCCGCTGGCCGCACACCAGGACGTCAACGCGATCGACCTGGCCGGCGCCGACGACGTACTCGCGAAGGAGCTGGAGATCGCGGCCGCGGACAACCTGAAGCGCGTGCGCCGTCCCCAGCCTGTGGACTTCTCCGCGGACCCGGGCACGGACCGCCTGACGTTCTTTCTGGAGACCAAGACGGTCTGGCACCCGACGGGGTCGCTGGGCGCGTCCGGTTCGTCGTACTAGGTATCAGCCACGTTCGTCGTACGTCAGATGTCGTACGTCAGATACCGAGGCGCTCGGCGATCCCGTCGAGCACGCAGTCGAGGCCGAACTCGAACTCCCAGGCCTGGTCGTCCTTGCGGGCCGCGCTCAAGGCGTACCGCTGGTAGGTCGGGTAACGGCCCGTGCTCATCAGGTAGTTCATCTGCGGGGCGAGCCCCTGACGGGTCTCGTCACCGCTGGCCCAGCCGTGCCGCTCCTTGAACTCGCGCAGAACGATCTCGGCCTGGGTCGAGCCGTGCACGTAGGAGTTGACGGACCGGAAGGCTGCCATCATCGAGTCGGCGTCCAGGTCGCACCCGGCGAGCGCCGCCAGCTGCCGTTCGGCGACGGCCATCCGCGACGGCGTGAGCGAGATCAACGGAATGGCCCCCATCCACGGGTGCGCCAGCATCAACTCCCGTGTCTGCAGGGCGAAGGAGCGCAGCACCTCCCGCCAGCCCGTCACGTCGTCCGGCACGACCAGTTCCTGGGACACCCGGTCGATCATGAGCGCCCAGAGGTCGTCCTTGCCCGCCACATGCCGGTAGGCCGCCATGGGCGCGACGCCGAGCTTCGTGGCGAGACGGCGCATGGTGACGGCGCCGCCGCCCTCCTCGTCGGCGATCTCGACCGCGGCCGCGGCGATCCGCTCCAGGGTCAGTGAGGCGCGGGGTGCGGGGGCGGGCCGCTCCACGCGCTCCCAGAGAGAGGGCTCCACGGCCTTGCTCTCGTCCTGCTTCCGGGCCGCCATGGCACGGCTCCCCTCCATCGATGTCGCGTACAGCGTATCGCCAGTAGACGTTGTACACATCGAAGTGTACGTTGTACTCACTCAGATACGACGTACACACCCAAGGGGTTTTCCATGCCTGCCACCACAGAACCGCTCCGCGTCGCCGTACTCCTCGGCTCCACCCGTGAGGGCCGCTTCGGGCCCGTCGTGACGAAATGGTTCGGCGGTCACCTCGAGCAGCGCGACGACATGCGCGCCGATGTCGTGGACCTCGCGGAGACCCCGCTTCCAACGGTGTTCCCGGCCTTCGGTCAGCAGCCGCCGCCCGGCACCGAGGAGGCGCTGGCCCTCGTGACGCCGCGGCTCGCCGCCGCCGACGCGTTCGTCTTCGTCACGCCCGAGTACAACCACAGCTATCCGGCGCCCCTGAAGAACGCCGTCGACTGGCACAACGAGCAGTGGCACGGCAAGCCGGTCGCGTTCGTCTCGTACGGGGGCCTGTCCGGCGGTCTGCGCGCGGTGGAGCATCTGCGGGTCGTCATGGCCGAGCTGAATGCCACGACCATCCGCAACACGGTCAGCTTCCACGAGGCGTGGAGCCGCTTCGACGAGTCCGGCGCCGTCAAGGACCCGGCCGCCGACACCGCCGCGAAGGCGCTGCTCGACCAGCTGGCCTGGTGGGGGCACGCCTTGCGCGACGCCAGGACCGTTCGCTCGTACGTCGCCTGAGTCGGCGCCAGAACCGTGGGGGACGTCATGAAGCAACGTACGGACGAGAAGCCGCCCGGAGCCGCGACGGGGGACGAGAGCGGCGCCCCGCCCACCCGGCTCGTCATCCTGGGCCTGCTGCTCGGCATCGTGCTCGCCACGCTCGACGGCACCATCGTCGGCACCGCACTGCCCACCATCGTCGGCGAACTGGGCGGCCTCGACCAGCTGTCCTGGGTACTCACCGCCTATCTCCTCACGATGGCCGTCTCCACACCGATCTGGGGCAAGCTCGGCGATCTGTACGGCCGCAAGGGCGGCTACCTCGCGTCCATCACCGTCTTCCTCGTCGGTTCGGTGCTGTGCGGACTCGCCCAGGACATGGGGCAGTTGATCGCTTTCCGGGCGCTGCAGGGCATTGGCGCGGGCGGCCTGTTCGTGGGGGCCCTCTCGCTCATCGGGACGCTGCTCGCTCCCGCGGAGGCCGGGCGCGCCCAGTCGCTGATCGGGGTGCTGCTGCCCGCCGCGATGATCGGCGGGCCGCTGCTCGGCGGCTTCCTCACCGATCAGTGGGACTGGCGATGGGTGTTCTACGTCAATGTGCCGGTCGGCGCCGTGGCGCTCGCCCTCATCGGCTTCGGGGTGCGGCTGCGCGGCGAACGCGTCAAGGCGCGCATCGACTTCGCCGGCGCGGGACTGCTGACCGCCGCGATCCTCGCCCTGACGCTGCTCGCGAGCTGGGCAGGGACGACGTACGACTGGACGTCACCGCAGATCATCGGGCTCGGCCTGGTGTCCGTGGCCGCGGCCGCCGCCTTCGTGCGCGTGGAGCGGCGCGCCCCGGAGCCGGTGATCCCGCCGCGGCTGTTCCGCGACCGCAACTTCACGGTGGCGCAGGTCCTGAGCTTCGTCACGGGCGCGGCCATGCTGGCGGCGGCGAGTTATCTGCCGCAGTACATGCAGTTCGTGCAGGACATGTCGTCCACGGAGAGTGGACTGCTGCTCATCCCGCTGATGCTCGGCATGATCGGCGCGCAGCTCGCGATCGGGCGGCGGGTGAGCGACGGCGGTCGCTACCGCGGCTACCCGATCGCGGGCGGCGCGCTGGCCACGGTGGGCGCCCTGGCCCTGGTGACGCTGGGCACCGGCACGTCCGCGGGTCTGGCCTCCGGCCTGACGTTCGTGCTGGGCGTGGGGATCGGCTGCCTGATGCAGCCGACGATGCTGATCACGATGAACAGCGCCGAACCCCGCGACATGGGCGCGGCCAGCGGCACCCAGACGCTGCTGCGCACCATCGGCGGCTCCCTCGGCGTCGCGATCCTCGGCTCCGTCTACACGAGCCGTCTCGCCGCCACCGTCTCGGACCGGCTCGGCGCCGAAGGGCAGCGGCTGACCGGCGGGGAGCTCACGCCCGCGCTACTGCGGGACCTGCCCGGCCCGGTCCAGGACACGTTCCGGGCGGGCGTCGTCGACGGCGTGCACGGTGTCGCGCTCGGCACGGCAGCGCTGTGCGCCGTGGCGTTCGCGGTGTCCTGGCTGATCCGGGAGGTCCCGCTGCGGGGCAGACCGCCTGCCTAGGTCCGGGGCCTAAGCGCTCCGCGGGAAGGGCAGTACGAAAGGTGCGGGCCGTCCGTGGCTGGTCGCGCCCACGCGGCGGAGCCGCATATCGACACAGCCCCGCGCCCCTTAAGGGGCGCGGTACCGCACCGGACTTAACCAAGGCCGCTTAGGACTCCAGCTGGGCCCAGGACCTAGGATTCCAGCCTCGTCACCTGCTTCAGTTCGGTGGGAACGCTCCCCACCGACGGGGCCTGCGCCACCGGGCGTGTCAGGTCCTGGGATGTCACCGGCTTGAAGTCGGCGACCTCCGTGCCGACGCCGTTGTCGAGCGGGTCGGCTCCCGTGCCGGCGAGCGGGTTGGGCTTCATGCGCTGCACCGGGCCCGTGACGTACTTGACCGTCCCGGTCACTTCCTGGAGCCCCGACCGTGTGTTGATCTTGTTCAGTGAGAACGAGGGGAGCTGGCTGCCGGCCAGGTCGTCGACCGCGGGGGTGACGCCCGCGGTGGCCGTGGCCGCGCCCGCTCCCAGGGCCGCCCCCACGGTGGTCAGGGCCAGGCCCGCGCGCAGCAGCGCGCGCTGGGCGGTCGGGGTCTGGAGGGACGCGTGTCGAGTCATGAATGATGCCGCCTCTGCTGCACAAAGTAATCAGGTCGACACTTACGGTAGTTGAGGTGTGACGCAGGCTCCAATGGCGACCCGCGGGGTCGGCAGGGAGCTCTCGATGCCGCACACTGGTGCCTCGTGAGTTCCCATCCCCCGATACCCACCCGGGTCGTGCTGCTGTGCGGCCCCTCCGGCTCCGGCAAGTCCCTCCTCGCGGCCCGCTCCGGCCTCCCGGTGCTGCGGCTCGACGACTTCTACAAGGAGGGCACCGATCCGACACTGCCGCAGGTGGCGGGCAGTTCGGACATCGACTGGGACCACCCGCTGTCCTGGGACGCGGACACGGCCGTCGCGGCGATCACGGAGCTGTGCCGTACGGGGCACACGAACGTTCCCGTGTACGACATCTCCCTCAGCGCCCGCACCGGTCAGGAGACCGTCGACATCGGGCGGACGCCGCTGTTCATCGCGGAGGGCATCTTCGCCGCCGAGATCGTCGGGCGCTGCCAGGAACTCGGCGTGCTGGCGGACGCGCTGTGCCTGAGCCGCGGCCCGGTGAGGACATTCCGCCGCCGCTTCCTGCGGGACCTCAAGGAGGGCCGCAAGTCCGTTCCGTTCCTGCTCCGCCGCGGCTGGCGCCTGATGCGCGCCGAACGCTCCATCGTGTCCCGCCAGACGGCTCTGGGCGCCCACGCCTGCGACAAGGACGAGGCGTTGGGGCGACTGGCGGACGCGGCGGCGGGACGGTGCGTGAAGGCGCGTACGGCGGCGTAGACACGTACAGCCTCTTCAGTCACGTACGCACAGAAAAGCGGGACTGGATGGACCCCCCGGCCCTCCAGCCCCGCTCCTTTTCCCGTGATCCCCCGTGATC
>NZ_JAAKZY010000279.1 GCF_011045015.1 Streptomyces scabichelini
CTGGCGGGGTCTGGGGCGGAGCCCCAGGAGAGTGGACGGGAACGGGTAGGGGCGGCGGGGGCGAAACACACCCCAGCGCACCCTTCCCCCTACGCCCAGAGCTGCCCCTGCAACCTCTCGATGGCCTCTTCCGTCGTCGTCGCCGTATAGACGCCCGTCGACAGGTACTTCCAGCCACCGTCGGCGACGACGAAGACGATGTCCGCCGTCTCGCCCGCCTTGACGGCCTTACGGCCCACACCGATCGCGGCGTGGAGGGCCGCCCCGGTGGAGACGCCCGCGAAAATCCCCTCCTGCTGCAACAGCTCCCGCGTACGCGTCACCGCGTCGGCGGAGCCGACCGAGAAGCGAGTGGTCAGCACGGAGGCGTCGTACAGCTCGGGGACGAAGCCCTCGTCGAGGTTGCGCAGGCCGTACACGAGATCGTCGTAGCGGGGCTCGGCCGCGACGATCTTGATGTCCGGCTTGTGCTCGCGCAGGAAACGGCCGACGCCCATCAGCGTGCCCGTGGTGCCGAGGCCTGCCACGAAGTGGGTGACGGAGGGGAGGTCGGCGAGGATCTCGGGGCCCGTGGTCGCGTAGTGGGCGCCCGCGTTGTCCGGGTTGCCGTACTGGTAGAGCATCACCCAGTCCGGGTGCTCGGCCGACAGTTCCTTGGCCACGCGTACGGCCGTGTTGGAACCCCCGGCCGCCGGGGACGGGATGATCTCGGCGCCCCACATGGCCAGCAGGTCCCGGCGCTCCTGTGAGGTGTTCTCGGGCATGACGCAGACGATGCGGTAGCCCTTGAGCTTGGCCGCCATGGCCAGGGAGATGCCGGTGTTGCCGCTCGTCGGTTCCAGGATCGTGCAGCCCGGCGTGAGACGGCCGTCCTTCTCCGCCTGCTCGATCATGTGCAGGGCGGGGCGGTCCTTGACCGAACCCGTCGGGTTGCGGTCCTCCAGCTTCGCCCAGATGCGGACGTCGGCGGACGGCGAGAGCCGCGGCAGGCGCACCAGAGGGGTGTTGCCCACCGCGGCCAGCGGGGAGTCGTAGCGCATCAGGGATCAGGGTCCGGTCAGACCATGCCGCCGGCCACGGCCGGCAGGATCGTCACGTTGTCGCCGTCGGTCAGCTTGGTGTTGATGCCTTCGAGGAAGCGGACGTCCTCGTCGTTCAGGTAGACGTTCACGAAGCGGCGCAGTTCGCCTCCCTTGGCCTGGTCGACGATGCGGTCCTGGATGCCCGCGTGGCGCTTGTCGAGGTCGGCGAAGAGTTCGGCGAGGGTCTCCCCGTCGCCTCCGACGGCCTTCTGGCCGTCGGTGTACTGGCGGAGGATGGTGGGGATGCGGACCTCGATGGCCATGGTTGCGGGCTCCTGTCGGAAGATGTCAGGTCGGTGGGCGCGCGACAGCGCGGTGAAGCAGGGGTGGTACGCGATTACCGCGCCGCGGCTCTCACAGCCGTACGGCGGCAGGCGGCATCAACAGATGGCGCTGGCGAGCCTGCACAGGTCGACGTGCAGCCGCGCCACGAGCAGCATGCCCGGCGTCTTGTCGCTCACGTCGTGGGAAACCATGGGCTCATCGTATCGATTCCCGGTCCGGGTTCTGGAATGTGATCTCGCATCGTGGATGGTTTCTGACCGAATCGCGGGATCAGTACGCTTCCACGACCTTGACCTCCTCCTCCGTGACCTCGCCCTCCACGATCCGGTACGAGCGGAACTGGAAGTCGCCGAGCCCGTCGGTGTCGGCGGTGGACACCAGCACGTAGTGGGCACCGGGCTCATTGGCGTACGAGATGTCGGTGCGGGACGGGTATGCCTCGGTGGCCGTGTGGGAGTGGTAGATGACGATCGGTTCCTCGTCGCGGTCGTCCATCTCGCGGTACAGCTTGAGCAGATCGCCGGAGTCGAACTCGTAGAACGTGGGCGACATGGCCGCGTTCAGCATGGGGATGAAGCGCTCGGGGCGGTCCGAGCCCGCCGGGCCCGCGACGACGCCGCACGCCTCGTCGGGGTGGTCCTTGCGCGCGTGCGCGACGATCTGGTCGACAAGGGCCTGGGTGATGGTCAGCATGTCGGTCAGGATAAGCAACAAGGGATGAACAACAGGACAGCCCCGTACCGAGGAGTGGTACGGGGCTGCCCACATGCTGGGCGGCAGTTCGGCCGGCCTTGGTCTTTCGGCCGGCCTTGGTCTTTCGGCCGACCTCGGTCTTTCAGCCGACCCTGGTCTTTTCGAGCTCCGGGTCGCGGCGCGCGGTGACCTCCGGATTACGGGACTTCAGCACGAGCCAGCCGATACCGAGGGCGGCCGCCCAGCCGGCCATGACGTAGAGGCTGACGCGGGCCTCGTGGTCGTAGGCGATGAGGCCGGTGACGAAGAGGAGGAAGACGATGGCGATCCAGCTGCCCGTCGCACCGCCCGGCGCCGGGAAGGAGGAGGCGGGCAGGCGGCCCGCGTCGACCGCGCGGCGGTAGCGGACGTGGCTGATCAGGATCATCAGCCAGGTCCAGATGCCGGCCCCGGTGGCGACGGAGACGACGTACTCGAAGGCCTTCTCCGGGACGATGTAGTTCAGGACGACGCCGATGCCCATGAAGAGCACGGAGAGGCCGATCGCGATCGCGGGCGTCTTGCTGGCGGACAGCTTGTTGAAGGCCTTGGGGGCCTCGCCGCTGTCGGCCAGGGTGCGCAGCATGCGGCCCGTGGAGTACATGCCGGAGTTGCACGAGGACAGGGCGGCCGTGAGGACCACGAAGTTGACGATGCCCGCGCCCGCCGGGATGCCGATCACCGCGAACGCCTTCACGAAGGGGCTGACGCCCTCCGCGAATTCCGTCCACTTCACCACGCACAGGATGACGGTGAGGGCACCGACGTAGAAGAGCGCGATGCGCCAGGGCAGGGTGTTGATCGCCTTGGGGAGGGTCTTCTCGGGGTTCTCGGACTCACCGGCGGTGACGCCGACCAGTTCGACGGCGAGGTAGGCGAACATCACGCCCTGGAGGGTCATCAGGGACGAGCCGATGCCCTTGGGGAAGAAGCCGTCGAAGGCCCAGAGGTTGGACACGGCAGCGGTGTCGCCGGCGGCGCTGAAGCCGAAGGTGAGGACGCCGAGGCCGATCACGATCATGCCGATGATCGCGGTGACCTTGATCATGGAGAACCAGAACTCGATCTCGCCGAACAGCTTCACCGAGATCAGGTTCGCCACGAACAGGACGACCAGGAAGACGAGCGCCGAGACCCACTGCGGGATCTCCGGGAACCAGTAGTTGATGTAGATCGCGGCGGCGGTCAGCTCCGCCATGCCGGTGACGACCCACAGCAGCCAGTACGTCCAGCCGGTGAAGTAGCCGAAGAACGGGCCGAGGAACTCGCGGGAGTACTCCGCGAAGGAGCCCGACACCGGGCGGTAGAGGAGCAGTTCGCCGAGTGCCCGCATGATGAAGAAGATGATCACGCCCGCGACGGCGTACATCAGGATGAGGCTCGGTCCCGCCTTGGCGATGTTCGCCCCGGCGTTCAGGAAGAGGCCGACGCCGATGGCGCCGCCGATCGCGATCATCTGGACCTGGCGGCTGCCGAGCCCGCGTTCGTACCCCTCCTCGGGTACGACTTCGTTGTCGACCTGCGCTGAGGTCATGTGTGGTGCGCCTTTCTCCATGCCGACCCGGGCCTTCGTCGGCCGCGGATCGGGTCTCGATCCCCCCGGACTGATGGAGCGAGCGGGCGCGGGCTTTCCCGGGTCCGCTCATGCCTGGCCGGCGGTGGCCGGCTCGGTGGCGCACCCGGCGGACGGACGGGTGGTGTTCGCCGGGCGGTCGTGAAGATTTATCACGGCAGCCACATTGATCACCTGCGCATCATGTGGCGCAGGACACAGAGAGAAGGGGCAAAGCGCACCCGGAGAACCCATAGGGGTCAGTCATGGTGACGGGATCGTTATCCGGATTTGAGCGTCCGCTGAGCGAACACAAAATCCCCACATCTCATGACACAAGGGCCGCGATTTCATGGCACAAAGGTCGCGACCTCACGGCATGAGGGTCGCGATGAGCGTCTCCTGGAGGCCGCCCAGCCAGAGGTACGCCATCACCATCGGCTTGCGCGGATCGTCGTCCGGCAGCTGGTAGAGGAGGTCGGTGTCCTCCTCGTCGACCACGTCGAGGCGGGAACCGATCGCCAGGCGCAGGTCGTTGAGGGCGCCCAGCCACTGCTGGGACTCCTCCACGGACAGCTTGAGCACCGCCCCGCCCTCGCCGGCCGAGGCGAGCGCGTCCAGGGAGCGGATCACCGCGAGCGCGTTGTCCCGCTTGCCCGCGCGCAGGTCGTTCTCGGTGAAGCGGCGGAACTCCGAGGAGTACGCGCGCTGTTCCTCGGCCTGCTCGGGTGAGGTGGCCTCGACGTCGGGTCCGCTGTAGGCGTCCGGAAAGAGGCGTTGCAGCACGGGGTCGGCGGGCGGCTCGCTGGGGCCGTCCGCGAACAGTTCGGCGAGCGGGTCGTCGGGGGCGTCCTCCGCGGGTCCGGGACCGATGAGCTCCAGGAGCTGAACCGCCAGGGAGCGGATGATGGAGATCTCGACCTCGTCGAGAGCGACGGCCGCGCCGCCGCCGGGGAGCGCTTCGAATTGTCCTGGCATGGAGTGAGTTCGCTACTTCCGGTCCTGCTGGAGGGTGGCCCACAGACCGTAACCGTGCATGGCCTGCACGTCGCGCTCCATCTCCTCGCGGGTCCCGCTGGAGACGACGGCACGGCCCTTGTGGTGGACGTCGAGCATGAGCTTGGTGGCCTTGTCCTTCGAGTAACCGAAGTACGTCTGGAAAACGTACGTCACATAGCTCATGAGGTTGACCGGATCGTTGTGGACGATCGTGACCCAGGGGACATCCGGCTCGGGGACGGCGGAGACCTCCTCCGCCGACTCGGTCTTTTCGATCTCTAGGGGTGCGGGAGCCGTCACATGGCCCATGCTGCCACCAGAGGGGGGTACCCGGCCAAACGGGCCTCCGCGGATTCAGCACGATCGCAGGAGGATCCGACCGGATCCAACAGGATCCCGGAAATCGTCAGAGTGACGAGATGTGCGGTAATATTCTTTGCCATGAACACTGCGGACCTAGGGCTGCCGGTGGACGTCCCGTCGACAGCGCTCTTCACGGATCACTACGAACTGACCATGCTGCAGGGCGCCCTCAACGGCGGCACCGCCGGTCGGCGTTCGGTCTTCGAGGTCTTCACGCGCCGGCTGCCGGAGGGCCGCCGCTACGGGGTCGTCGCGGGCACCGGGCGGGTGCTGGACGCGGTCGAGAACTTCCGGTTCGACCCGGACGTGCTCGGCTTCCTGCGCGAGCGCCGCGTCGTGGACGAGCCGACCCTCGACTGGCTGTCCTCGTACCGCTTCAGCGGGGACGTCTGGGGCTACCCGGAGGGCGAGGTCTACTTCCCCGGCTCACCGATCCTGCGGGTCGAGGGCTCCTTCGCGGAGTGCGTGCTCCTGGAGACCGTGATCCTTTCGATTCTCAACCATGACTCGGCGATCGCGGCCGCCGCCTCCCGGATGGCCTCGGCCGCCGGCCGGCGGCCACTGATCGAGATGGGCGCCCGGCGCACGCACGAGCTGGCCGCCGTGGCCGCCTCGCGCGCCGCGTACGTCGGCGGCTTCACGACCACCTCCGATCTGGCCGCGGGCTTCCGCTACGACATCCCGACCGTCGGCACCAGCGCCCACGCCTTCACGCTCCTGCACGACAGCGAGCGGGACGCCTTCCAGGCCCAGGTGAACTCGCTGGGCCGGGGTACGACGCTGCTCGTGGACACGTACGACGTGGCCGAAGCCGTACGGACGGCCGTCGAGATCGCCGGGCCCGAGCTCGGGGCCGTGCGCATCGACTCCGGTGACCTGCTGCTGGTGGCGCACCGGGTGCGGCAGCAGCTGGACGAGCTGGGCGCCACCGACACGAAGATCATCGTGACCTCGGACCTGGACGAGTACGCGATCGCCTCGCTGGCCGCGGCGCCCGTGGACGCGTACGGAGTCGGCACCCAGCTGGTGACGGGATCCGGCCATCCGACGTGTTCGATGGTCTACAAGCTCGTCGCGCGTGCCGAGTCGGCGGACCCGAAGGCTCCGCTCGTGCCGGTGGCGAAGCGGTCGACGGGCGGCAAGACGTCCATCGGCGGCCGCAAGTGGGCCGCGCGGCGGCTCGACGAGGAAGGGGTCGCCGAGGCCGAGGTGGTCGGCACGGGGGCCGTCCCGGCGGAGCTCGCCGACCGTCAGTTGCTGGTCGAGCTGATAAAGGGTGGCCAGGTCGTCGCCCGTGAGCCTCTCGACGTCGTACGCGACCGGCATGCGGCGGCCCGTGCGAACCTGCCGCTGTCGGCGACCCAGCTGTCCCGCGGGGAAGCGGTGATCCCGACGGAATACGTCTGAGTACGCCCGCGTACGCCCGATGAATACGCCCGGGTACGCCCGTTTACGTCCGCCGCGAGCGACGGTCCGGACAGGGGTACCCGGGACACAGGGCCGGACAGCCTCGCCCCGAACGCGCATGAACGAGCGGGGAGCGGGAAATGCACCGGCAACACCCCGCCCCTTCTGGGGGCTGCCAAGCCGAAGGACACGACCATGCGCCGCGCATTGATCGTCGTAGACGTCCAGAACGACTTCTGCGAGGGAGGCAGCCTCGCGGTGCCCGGAGGGGCTGACGTGGCCGCCGCGATCACGGAGCTGATCGGGCAGGCGCCCGCCGGCTACCGCCATGTGGTGGCCACCCGCGACCACCACATCGCCCCCGGCAACCACTTCGCCGACAACCCCGACTACGCCCACTCCTGGCCCAGGCACTGCGTGGCGGGCACGGAGGGTGTGGGCTTCCACCCGAACTTCGCGCCGGTGGTCGCCTCCGGCGCGATAGACGCCGTCTTCGACAAGGGCGCGTACGCGGCGGCGTACAGCGGCTTCGAGGGCGCCGACGAGAACGGCGTCACGCTGACGGACTGGCTGCGCGCCCGCGAGATCACCGAGGTCGACGTGGTGGGCATCGCCACCGACCACTGCGTCCGCGCCACCGCCCTGGACGCGGCCCGCGAGGGCTTCCGCACGACCGTCCTGCTCGACCTCACCGCCGGAGTGTCCGAGGACACCACGGAGAGGGCCTTGGAGGAGCTGCGAGAGGCGGGCGTGGACCTCACTGGAAAGCCGGTCGTCTAAGTCCGGCGCGCTACGCGCCCCGCAGGGGGCGCGCCCCGTTAGGGGCGCGGGGAACTGCGCGGCCAGCCCCCACCGGCCCGCAGGTTCATCAACGTTCTTCCCGCCGGCCTAGAGGCCCTGTGGCGTCGCAGGACGCCGCACCAGGGACCGGATCGGCCGCCACAGCTCAGCGGCAGCGCCGGGCGCCGTGCGCCATATGAGCCCGTCGGGATGGTGCAGGACCGCGGTGATCTCGTCCGGAGTCGGCGGCTCGGCGTTGCCGCGCAGATACACCGCCCGCATCCCCAGATTGCGCAGCCGCGTCAGCGCGCGGGCCCGGTTGCGTGCGAGCACGAGGATGCGTACGCAGCCGGTGCCGCCCATACCGAAAGGGCTGGGCAGGTTCAACGCCACCACCACGCTTCCGTTCGGCAGCTTGCAGAAGCCTCCTGCGGCCAAGTCACACCCCCGTGAGAAACAGTGTCAATAAGAGAGCCACAGGACGCACCTAAACACGATCGGCCGCAACCCGCCAGAGGGTTGCGGCCGATCATGCTCTGACCTGCGAAGACGCTGATTACTTCGTCGCGGCGGAGACCTTCACCGTGATCGTCGAGCCGTCGCGGGGCTCCTTCACGATCGCGATCTTGGTGTTGGTGTCAGTTACCTTGACGCCGCCGGTCGGGTTGCTCTCGTCGTAGTACGTGCTCGTGTGGTCGTTGAAGATCCGGTTGCCCGGGAGCGATTTGATCTTCGTGGCGACGTCCGCCTTGTGCAGCGTGAAGCCGTCCGTCCGGTACGAGCTGAACGGCGAGTCGTAGGACTGGATGCGGTTGCGCATCAGCGTGCCGTCGGACCACTTCAGCGGCTTCGGGTGGGCGTCCACCGGCAGCAGCAGACCGGTGCCCTTGTGCACGCTGGTGTTGTTGTCCTTCTGGGAGGTGTCCCACTTCCAGATCAACAGGCCCTTCTGGTACGGGAAGTGCTCGACCCACTCCGGACGCGTCGTCGAGAAGCCGAAGTTGTACGGGCCGGTCTTCAGGGTCTTGTCGTACGACACGTACTGGCGGTTCTCGGCGATGTAGTACTGCTCGTAGTCCTTGGTGAAGGACGCGCCGACGCGCTCGAAGCCCTTCGCCGTCCAGGCGTCGTCCGCGCTCTCCGCGTCGTCCGAGAAGAGCGGGGAGCCGTCGGCGGTGACGGTGATCTCGTCCGCCGCGAAGCCCTTCTGGGACACGCCGGTGTCGGTGACGTAGCGGAAGCGCAGGTCGATCTTCCGGCCGGCGTAGGCGTCCAGCGGGAAGGACAGCTTCTTGTACGCGTCCACGGTGCCCGTCAGCGCGGGCTTGTCGCCGGCGTCGCGCGGGATGGCGGCGCCGTCGACGGTGCCGTCGAGGGCGGTCCAGTTGGCGCCGCCGTCGGTGGACACCTCGGTGTAGAGGAAGTCGAAGTCCTTCTCGATGTCGTACCAGCCGTCGAGGGTCAGGGCGGCCGAGGACTTGCCCGTGAGGTCCACGGAACGGGTCAGCGTGTTCTTCAGTCCGTCGTCGCTGCCGCTCCACCACTGGGTGGCGCCCTGGGCCGGGGGGACGACCTCGGTGGTGACGGGCTTCTTCGGCAGTTCGACCACCAGGGCCTGGGCGTCCTTGGTGTTGTACTCGGCCACGCCCAGCTTGTGGGTGGACCGCGTCGCGGCCTTGGCCGTGTCGTACTTCAGCCAGCCCAGCTGCAACTTGTCCCAGGCGGTCATGTCGCCCGGCAGGTTGCCGATGTCGTCCTCGCCGGTGCCGAGCCAGGAGCCCGAGGACATCAACGTCCAGTAGGCGGTGGAGTTCTCGCCCTGGTTGGTGGTGTCGTAGTGGTCCGGCAGACCCAGGTCGTGGCCGTACTCGTGGGCGAAGACGCCGAGTCCGCCGTTCTCCGGCTGGATGGTGTAGTCGCCGACCCAGATGCCGGTGTCGCCGATCTGCGCGCCGCCCATCTTGTTGCCGTCAGGGCCTGTGGCGCCGGCGTTGTTGCCGAACGCGTACCAGCGGTGGGCCCAGATGGCGTCCTCGCCCTGGGCGCCGCCGCCCGCGGACTCGTCCTCGCCGGCGTGCACGACCTGGAAGTGGTCGATGTAGCCGTCGGGTTCGTTGAAGTTGCCGTCGGCGTCGAAGTCGCCCCGGTCCCACTTGTCGTAGCCGGCCAGCTCGGCCTTGATCTCGGCGTCCGACTTGCCCGCGGCCTTCTGGGCGGCGACCCAGGCGGTGACGCCGTCGCTGACGACGTTCCACACGCTGGAGCAGTTGGAGGAGCCGCAGGCGTTGTTGCCGTAACGGGCCTCGTTGTAGGGGACCTTGACCCAGTCGGAGACCGCGCCGTCGACCGAGTAGCGGCCCGAGGACTGCTTCTCGTAGTACTTCTTCATCGAGTCGACACCCTTGCCGGTGCCGAAGTAGAGCTCCTGGAAATGCTTCTGGTTGTAGTCCGCCTGCCAGGCCGTGCTGTTGTTCTCGGAGCGGTCCGGCTCCGCTATCTGGTTGTGCAGGGGGCCGGGGGTGCCGCCGTACCTGCTGTCGATCTTGTCGCCGAACTCCACGAGGATCGTGAAGATCTGGTCGGTCTTCTCCCGGCCGAGCTCCACGTACTTGCCGTCGTCGAGCTTCACGACCTGCGAGCCGCTCCGGTCCTTGACCGTGGCGTCGCCGGATATGACGCGCTTGAGGGCCTCTTCGCGCAGGGCTTCCTGACGTTCTGTCAGAGGCCCCTTGAGATCGTGCTCGGCGTCGTCCGCGACGCGCGCCGGGTCCGGCCGGTTCGCGGCCGCCGCCGGTGCCGGTGCGTCACCGGTATCGGCCTGCGCCACTCCGATGGTCGAGAACGTGGCCGCGGCCGTCGCGATCGCGACTCCCACCGTGGCGGCTCTGAACGTCCATGGTCTGCTGGTCACTTGATGCAGTCCTCCCCCGCGCACGGGCGCGCGGAAGGAGGGTGTCCAGATCATGGAATCCGCGCGCACTCTATGCGCGTCACAAGTGACGCCATTCGATCGGAGTTGAAGCTGAAAAGACAGATCTTGACTTGTGCAGGTCAAGTGCGGTACGGGAGCGGCTCGTCCGCAAGCGGACGGTCCTCCGTTGGTTACCGGACGGTTGGTGTACCGCTCAACAGGCGCGCCCGGCTGTCCACTAGGTGGACGCCATGAATCCGTGCGCCCCCTGTGCACCGGCACCGTGGGTCAGGTCACGCTTACCGCTCGTTCCACTCGGGCAGACAGGCGAATAGAGTCGCTTGGCGGCGCGCTGGAACTCAGCGGATTGCCAAGTCGACACCGTTGTCGCACCCCTGATTCGTATGCATCCTCCCCCTTGGCGAGAGGCACGGGGGGAGCCCCCGACCCGAGGAATGGTCATGCCTCGTCCGACCGCCGCACAGCTCGCCTACGGCTCCTGCACCGTGATCTTTTCGACGCTCGCCATGTTGCTGCTGTCACAGACGAGTTCGGGCCCGGGAATCGCGGTGATCGCGCTCTCCGCCCTCGCTCTCGGCCTCCTCGTGGCCTTGACGGTTCCTGTCCCGAAGCCCCGGCGCCGACCCGAGCCTGCCGCTCCGGCCGCCGCGCCCACCGTCGCCCGGGCGCGTGTTGCCGAATCCGTTCCAGTGGCCAGCGGCAGCAAGCGCTGACCGCCTTGCTCAACTCGTGCTGACCACCACGGTTTTCGCCGGCTTGTCGTGCAGCCCCTGCTTGTAGGGCTTGTCGAAGAAGCTCCAGCCGCCCGCGATCGCGGTCCAGATGCACGCGCAGCAGAACGCGAACGGCACCCAGAGAACCAGTGCGCGGACCAACGAGGTCTGCAAGGAGGGCGTCGAGCCGTCGTCCAGGTTCGCCACCCGCATGCGGAACAGCTTCTTGCCGAGGGTCTGCCCGGACTGGCTGATCATGAAGGTGTCGTACGCGACGTAGAGCACCGCGGCGATCAGGGACTGGCCGATGGACTCGCTGTACTCGACGTTGTCGCCGTCCACGCCGTACTCGGTGACCCCGAACCCCCACGACAGCAGCCACACCACGACACCGACCAGGATCATGTCGATGATCCGGGCCAGCACCCGCTTGCCGCTTTCGGCGAGCGGCGGCATGCCCGCGAGGGGCTCGTTGCCGTACGGGCCACCGCCGGTGGGGTCGCCCGCGTACGGCGGTGGCGTGGGCCCCTCGCCCCCGGACGGGGTGCCGTAAGGGGAGCCGCCGCCCTCGCCGGGTGACGGTCCCTCACCGGGCGGCGGCTGACGCTTCTTGAACGGATCGTCTTCCGGAGGAGGCGGCGGCTCGGTCGTCATACTCCGAGTCGACCGCGAACCCTCCGGCTGCGCAATGGGCGGGCAGCCGTCCGGGGGGTATCGACCGGCAGGAACCGGCCAATACCAGCCAGGAACGGCCAGGACCGGTCGAAGGCTCAGCCGACGACGAACGTGTGGGCCGCCTTGTCGTGCCAGCACTGGCGCCACGGGCGGTCGAACAGGCACCACAGGACGCCCACGACACCGATGGCGAGCATTCCGCCGACGCTGTAGACGAGCCAGCGGCGCAGGGCCGCGCCGAACGACGGGGGCTCGGCGCCCTCGATGTCCCGCACCTGGAGACCGCACAGCTTCTTGCCCAGGGTGCGGCCCCACTTCGCGGTGGGCAGCGCCTCGTAGAGGACCCCGAAGAGGAGCAGCACGGCCAGGACGATGCCGAGGTAAACGCCCGTGGTGCCGTCCAGCAGCCAGACCGTGACGGTCTCACCGGACAGCTTGGCCGCGTCGATCTTGTCGTTGACGTGGTCCAGGGCCCTGATGCCCAGCGGCACGGCGGCCGCGCCCGTGACGGCGCCCAGTACGAGCGTGTCCACGAGCCGGGCTGCCAGCCGCTTCCCGAGTCCGGCGGGACGCGCGGACGCCTGCGCCCGGGCGACGGCCTGGAAGGGGTCCTCCGACACCGGCTTCCAGGGGACGACGGGCGGCTCGCTCTCGCCTCCGGCTCCGGCGAGGCGGTGCACCTGCTGGGCCCAGGAGGGCTGTCCCCCGCCGACGCCCGAGGCCATGGGGGTCGACTGCTCCGGAGTGGAGGGGGCGGAGGG